>JAFPXW010000129.1 GCA_017394565.1 Oscillospiraceae bacterium
CCCCCTGCTCTGCATAAGCGATCAGCTGCGCTCGTAAACTCGCTGGCTGCCTGCTTATCCCCGAGGAGGGGGCATTTTTGCAGGGGGCTGCGGCGAACGCCCCGTCCCCTCTGCTTCGCGTGGCTCAGCATCTCCCCACCCCGTGGGGAGTCACCCTGCACCCGCGTAGACACTGCGGTTTATACCGGTACATCGGGATTCTGGGCGTTTTTCTCGCTTTCCAGCTTGGCGAGGACATTGAACGCCTGCCGCAGCGTGCTGACACCGAAGATGCGCAGCGCACGGGAACTTTTCGGCAATGCGGAAAGGGCTTGCTTCGGGACGATGCAGACCTCGAAGCCCATGCGCCGGGCTTCCTGCACACGCTGGACGATGTGCGATACATTGCGGATCTCTCCGGCAAGTCCGACCTCGCCGATGGCAAGCAGCGCATCCGGCAGCGCCCTGTCCACGAGGGAGGAATACAGCGCAAGCGCGACCGGCAGATCCCGGCAGGCTCGTCCAGCTTGAAGCCGCCGACGATGTTCAGATACACGTCCAGCGTCCCGAATTGCAGCCCGAAGCGCTTTTCCAACACCGCGAGGATCAGGCTCATGCGGTTGTTGTCGAATCCGGTGGAAGTGCGCTTGGGTGCAGCATATCCGGTCTTGGAAACGAGCGTCTGCACTTCTGCGAGGATCGGGCGCGAGCCCTCCATCACGCACGCGATGCAGGTGCCGGAAACGCCGAGCGGCCGCCCGGCCAGGAGCATCTGCGAGGGGTTCTCGACCTCCTTGAGTCCCTTGTCCTGCATATCGAATACGCCGATCTCATTGGTCGAGCCGAAACGGTTCTTGACGGTGCGCAGTACGCGGTAGCTCATGTGGCGTTCCCCCTCAAAAAACAGCACCGTATCCACGATATGTTCCATGACCTTCGGCCCTGCGATCGCGCCGTCCTTGTTGACGTGCCCGACGATAAAGGTCGGGATCTCAAGCTTTTTTGCGGTGTGCATAAAGAGGTTGGTACACTCGCGCACCTGCGTCAGGCTGCCGGGCGTGGAGGAGATCTGCGAGATCTGCATGGTCTGGATGGAGTCGATGATGACGACGTCGGGCTTGTTGATGCCGATGGTGTCGCAGATGGACTGGGCATCGGTCTCGGTCAGGATAAAGAGCCGGTCGGAGGACACCCCGAGGCGCTGCGCACGCAGCCCAAGCTGCCGGGCGCTTTCCTCACCGGAAACGTAGAGAACATTGTGCGATTCCCCGAGGTAGCGGCAGATCTGGAGCAGGAGCGTGGATTTGCCGATGCCGGGTTCGCCGCCGAGGAGGACGATGGAGCCTTTGACGAGTCCGCCGCCGAGGACGCGGTCAAGTTCGCCGCAGCCGGTGGAATAGCGGACCTCCTCCTCCGCAGGGATCTCGCCGAGCTTCCGGATGCGTGAGGACAGATCGACGGCTGCCCGTGCCGCGCCGGAAACCGGCACTTCGGAGGACAGGACTTCCTCGAGGGTATTCCATTTGCCGCATCCGGTGCAGCAGCCGTTCCATTTGGAAGTGACCTTGCCGCATTCGGTGCAGATATATTCGATACGATCACGTTTCGCCATGTGCGTTTCTCCCTTAATAAAGTGTGCGGTTTTGACATTATGTATATTATAGCACAAAGGCAGGGGAACGTCAATGATTTGAATGAGAAATGAGGAATGAGGAATGAGGAATTAGTTACAGCGGTTTTTTACGCTTAGCAGTGTGAATTCCTCATTTCTCATTCCTAATTCCTAATTTTTCTTTGTTACTTCTGCGTAACTTTTGTAGCTCAAATTTGGTGCTTTCCGATAAAAAGGTAACAAACTATTGACAAAATGGTGCAGCTGTGTTATAATGATAATCGCAGGTTGCAATATACTTGTCGGACTATACAAGTAGTAATACATAAAAATAGTCCGGATGTAGATAAAGTTTTGTGAAAGATGAACTAAAAACTCGATCCATCCCGTTGAAACAGAAACAGATACATCAGAAACGAACGGAAACACAGGAGGATGATTACGATGAATTTCAGAAAGGTACTGCCGGTTTTGGTTGCGGCAGCAAGTTTGAGCGCTCTGCCTGCCATGATGCAGACCAGACCGCTGGCGGCAGCAGATACAGATGAAGGCATGATCGTGCTGGATGCACTTCTGCCGGACGAACAGCTTTCTTATGACGAAAACGGCAATGCTTACTATGCGGAGGGCGACGAGATCGCGACCGGTAAGTTCAGCCTGAAGCCGAATTTTCTGCTCGGCGATGTGAATAATGACGGTATTGTGGATGTGGCGGATGCCGCGAATGTCCTGAAGATTGCCTCTGAGATGGGCGCAAAGGATGTGGACGCCGCAGCGCGGATCGTCACCTTTGCGGATATCAACGGCGACGGCATCATCAATTCGCTCGATGCCGCAGCGATCCTCGAATACTCCGCAAAGGGCGGCGCTGAGGGTGCGCTGGTGCCGATGGGTACGACCTATTACTTCGCAGATCCGCAGGGCAAGCTCCTGACCGGTATCATCGAGGACGTTGAAACCGGCGAATTCTACTACGCAGACAATGAATTCCACCTGCTGACAGGCTGGATCTCGAATGCTTCTGGCTATTGCTTCTACCTCAACGAGGACGGCACGATGCTCATGAACGGCTGGGCTGAGCTTCCGGACGGCACAAAGTGCTGGCTCGACAGCGACGGCTCGATCCTGAAGAACAGCTGGCTCGATACCGCAGAGGGCTACTATTACCTCAACGAGAACGGCAACCCCGTGACCGGCGAACAGACCATCGGCGGCAAGGAGTATGTGTTCGATCAGAACGGCATCCGCATGGACGGCATGATCGAGACAGACGACGGCAAGACCGTTGTGACCGATGAAAACGGCGCACTTCTGTCCGGCTGGCAGGAGATCGACGGCAAGCGTTATTATTTTGATCCCGACAGCGGCGAAATGCTCAAGGGCTGCTGGATCGAGCTGGACGGTGCGGAGTACTGCCTCGGTGCGGACGGCGCGATGCTCACCGGCTGGCAGATCATTACTCCCTATACATATTACCTCGGCGAGGACGGCGCCAAGCAGACCGGTCTGGTGACCGTGAACGGCAAGGTCTTCTACCTCAATGAGGTCGGCATCCGCGAAGCCGGCTGGAAGCTGGTGGACGGCGTGAAGCACTATTTCTTCCCGGAGGGCTGCTTCATGGCGACCGGCAAGACCGAGATCGACGGCGCAACTTACATCTTCGACGAGAACGGCGCAATGCTCACCGGCTGGCAGACCATCGGCGGCGATCAGTACTACCTCGGTACGGACGGCGTGATGAAGACCGGCACACAGGTGATGGACGGCATGGTCTATGAATTCGGCACAGACGGCGTGATGACCAATTCCTATGTGGCCGATGCTGGCGACATCAATACGCTCCTGAATACCGTTCCGCGCGGCGAGACCAAGCGCGAGATCACGGTTTACAACCGTCAGGCAGGCGGCATCGACTTCACCATCAAGCTGAGCGATAACGACATTGCGATCATCGAGCAGTTTGCGGCGGAGCATTTTCCGGAAAATTCCACGATGGCAGAAAAGCTCTATATCACGCACCAGTGGATCCATTACAATGTGGATTATGCGTATGCAGGCGAGAAGTGGAATTCCATCGTGAACAAGTCCTATGTGGACGCGATCTTCAACTGCAAGCGCGGTCAGTGCGTACAGTACAACGGCGCAATGGCATCGGTTCTGGCGTACTATGGCTATGATGTGTACATGGTGCGCGGCTGGACAAGACCGGGCGTGCAGCATTACTGGACAGAGTGCGTGGTCGCAGGTCAGACCTATCTTGTGGAGTGCGGTAACTCCGGCAAGAACGGCGACTGGTGGCAGTACTTCTTCGAGGAGTATCCGAATCCGGGCGCGTACCAGTGATAAAAAGTGCGTAGCTTTGGTGTCCTACTCTGTATAAGCGACTGCCTGCGCTCGTTCACTCGCTAGGCATCTGCTTAGCTTCGCGGACGGTTTGAAATTAGTTTCCTGATTGAAAGAAAGTCCTTGGCTCTGGGGAAATTCCCTTTAGCTGAGGGCTTTTTTGATTGTCGGATTCTTTTTCATCGTTTGGAAATTTCTCTTTACTTTCCGCGCAAAGTGTGCTATAATAAAAGAATACTGACACAACCATTCAAGGGGGTTACTGAATATGAATCAGATCACCATTGCAGAACTGTATGACCTGTCGCACACGCTGGCAGCGGATTATCTGCGGATGTTCACCTTTCCGTGGGAGGCACTGCGCGGCATTTCGGAGATGATCGTCCAGATCGGCGAGAAGCTCGATCCCAATGAGTACGACCAGCCGTCCGAACACGTCTGGGTTCACAAGACCGCGAAAGTCTTTCCGTCGGCGTATCTTGGGGCGCCCTGCATCATCGGTGCGAATACCGAAGTCCGCCACTGCGCCTTCATCCGCGGAAGCGCGCTGGTCGGCGAAAACTGCGTGGTCGGCAACAGCGTGGAGCTGAAAAATGTCATCCTGTTTGACAATGTGCAGACACCGCACTATAACTACGTCGGCGACAGCATACTCGGCTACAAGTCGCACATGGGCGCAGGCTCCATCACATCCAATGTCAAGTCCGACAAGACCAATGTCGTGGTCAAGGCCGGCGGCGAATTCATCGAGACCGGCTTGAAGAAAATGGGCGCGATGCTCGGCGATTTCGTAGAGGTCGGCTGTAACAGCGTCCTCAATCCCGGCACGGTCATCTGTCCGCATTCCAATATTTACCCGACCAGCTGCGTGCGCGGCGTGGTTCCGGAGGAAAGCATCTGGAAGAACGACGGTGTCATCATCAGAAAGACACGGTGAGCATGAAAAACGATCCGAGAAAGCATTTTTCCGCGCTCCAGATCATTCACCATGTGCTGGAGCTGTACGTGCAGGAGGGCGACTTCTGCATCGACGCGACTGCCGGACGCGGCAAGGATACGCTCTTTCTGGCGAATCTCGTCGGCAAGACCGGACAGGTCACGGCGTTCGATATTCAAGAGGATGCGGTGAACAGCACCAATGCGCTCCTGACCGAACACGGCGTGAATGGCTATGCCAAGGCGATTCTCGACAGCCATGCGAATATGGCGAATTACGCGCAGGAGGGAACGGTCAGCGCGATCACGTTCAATTTCGGGTGGCTTCCGGGCGGCGACCACAATGTCTTTACCCGACCGGAGAGCAGTATTCGCGCCATTGAGGAGGGCTTGAAGCTTCTGAAACCCGACGGCATCATGACGCTCATCCTCTATTACGGCAGAGAAACCGGATTCGAGGAACGTGATGCCCTGTTGGAATTTCTCCCGACCCTCGACAGTGATCTCTACACCGTGGTCGAAATGCCGTTCGTCAACCGTCAGAACTGCCCACCCATCCCGATCGTGATCTTTAAGGGAAGATGATTCCATGCGTAGTGCGTAATGCGTAATGAATGGTGCCGCTTTGCGACGAATCAAAAAATGAAAAGCCCTCAGATATGAGAAAAATCGCTCTTATCTGAGGGCTTTTCCGTTTAGGATGCCTGAGAATTCCTCATTCCCATTCCTAATCAATGCCAACAACTTAACACATTGAACAAGCATCCTTCTTTCCCCCTACCCCCACCCCCCTCCCCAGGGAGGGGGCTTTTTATGCAGGGGGCTGCGCCCCCTGCACCCGCTTGCTTTCTACAGTTGTTGGCATTGCA
>JAFPXW010000130.1 GCA_017394565.1 Oscillospiraceae bacterium
AAACTCGACGGCACGGCAAAGGGCGGCATTGTGGTTTCCATCAAGAATGAACTCGGCATCCCGGTCAAGCTTGTCGGTGTCGGCGAGAAGATCGAGGATCTACAGACATTTGATAATGCTGATTTCGTCCGTGCGCTGTTCGATCATTCGCAGGATGTGAAGCTCGAAGGCGAGGCGGAGACCGAAGCACTTCCGGAACTGCCGGAGAGTCCGGCGGTTCCTGCCGAGGAGGAAACTGCCGCATCGCAGGAAGCCTCCGAGCCGGACGTTACCGAGGAAAAGCCCGAAAAGAAGGGCTGGTGGCATTTTGGAAGCAAGAAGCACGAGGCGAAGGAAACTGTTGCCGAGGAACTTGCTGAGGAAACAGCGAGCGAGGAAGAAGCGGTGACGGAGGAAATCGCCGCAGCAGAGCCGGAAATGACCGAAGAAACCGAAGCAGTCATCGAACCGGAAGTTGCGGAGGAATCTGTGTCTGCTGCTGAGCCGGAAGCTGTTGCAGAACCGGAAGAATCCGAAATTCCGGAGCCGATCGCAGAGCCTGAGCCGGAAATGACTGCGGAACCGGAAACACCCGAAATTCCGCAGCAGACTGAAGCACCGGTCTTCACACCGAGTCAGTCGGCGCCGACCTCTGCGCCGGTCTTCACGCCGAGTCAGTCTGCGCCGACCTCTGCGCCGGTCTTCACCCCGAACCAGTCTGTCCAGACGTCTTCGCCGGTCTTCACCCCGAACCAGTCTGTCCAGACCTCTGCGCCGGTCTTCACACCGAACCAGTCCGTCCAGACGTCTGCGCCGGTCTTCACACCGAACCAGTCTGTCCAGACCTCTGCGCCGGTCTTCACGCCGAACCCGCCGAAGCCGACCTATGGCCCGGTATTTATGCCGATCCCGCCGACGCAGTCCTCCGGCCCGGTCTTCACGCCGAACCAGTCTGTTCCGGCCTCCGGCCCGGTCTTTACACCGATCCAGCCGGCGCCGTCCGCAGGTCCGGTCTTCCGGCCGACGCAGCCGGCAGCATCGCCGAATCCTGCGCCTGTACCGTCCGGTCAGCCGATGTACGTTCACACAGACAATCAGCCCTCCGCAGCACCGTCGTTCCCGGCACCGGCAGCACCGAAAAAGCCGGCAGCAGGAGAAATTCCGCCCGAAACACCGGAGAATGCGGACGATTCCGAAACGAAAAAAGGCTGGTGGCCTTTTGGCAAGCGAAAGTAAGGAGGATGCAGCATGAAAGTCGTCATGGCAACCAATAATCAGAATAAGCTTCGCGAAGCACGCGAGATCCTCTTGCCGCTTGGCATCGAGGTGCTGTCCCAGCAGGAAGCCGGCGCAAATGTCGAGCCGGACGAGAATGGCGAGACCTTCGCGGACAATGCCCTCATCAAGGCAAAGGCAGTTTACGACATTGTGAAAATGCCGGTTTTTGCCGATGATTCCGGGCTTTGCGTGGATGCGCTCGGCGGTGCGCCGGGTGTCCATTCCGCACGCTATGCCCCGAAGGGCGAGGAGTGCCGGAAGCTTCTGCGCGAGATGCAGAATGTTCCGGACGAGTCGCGCCGTGCGTATTTTCAGTGTACCGTCGCGTACATCGACGAGAACGGCTCCGGCACCATGTCCGCGTCCTGCGTCGGCAAGATCGGCTATGAGGAACGCGGAACGAATGGTTTTGGCTATGATCCGGTGTTTCTTTACAACGGCAGGACACTTGCCGAAATGTCATCCGAGGAGAAAAATGAGATCAGCCACCGCGGTGCGGCACTGCGGCTGCTGTATGAGGTCTATCAGGAAAGGTACGGAAAGTAATATGCTGACAAGTAAACAAAGAGCGTATCTGCGCGGGATCGCGCAGAGTTATGAAACCATCTTCCAGATCGGAAAGGGCGGCATCAACGACAATCTCATCATGCAGGTGAACGATGCCCTCCGCAAGCGCGAGCTCATCAAGCTGCGCGTGCTGGACAATTCCGGCTATACCTCGCGTGAGGCAGCGGATGCCATTGCAGAGAAGGTCAGCGCCGATGTCGTACAGGTCATCGGCAGCCGGTTCGTCCTGTTCAAGCGCAATCCGCAGGATCCGGTCATTGATCTGAAGGCCGCGAAGTAATGCGCATCGGCATTTTCGGCGGCAGCTTCAATCCGCCGCATCTGGGGCATCTGCACCTTGCAGAGAGCGTGCATGACGCGCTCGGTCTCGACGAAGTGTGGTTGATCCCCTCGAAAATTTCGCCGCACCGTTCCATGGCAGCGTATGCACCCGAACAGGACAGGCTTGCCATGTGCCGGCTTGCGGCGGAGGCTTTCCCATGGCTGCGTGCGGAGGATTACGAACTCCGGCAGGATCAGATCAGCTACACCTACTACACGGTGGAGCATTTCACGGATGCCCGGCCGGACGATGCATTCTGGCTTCTGATGGGCAGCGATATGCTGGAGAGCTTCACGACGTGGCACCGCTGGCAGGAAATTTTGCAGCGCGTGCAGATCGCCGGCATCGCCCGCGAGGCAGGGGAGTACGAACACCTTCTGCGCGTGGCGGAGAACTTGCGGCAATATGGCAAAATGGAAGTTGTCAATGTGGAAAGCTTTGCTGTATCTTCTACAAAGATTCGGGAAATGGTAAAAAATTCACAGGATACTTCTTGCTATTTGCCGGAAAAGATAGTACAATATATTAGTATGAGAAAATTGTACGCAGGAAGTGATGCAGATTGTATCAGGTAAAGGATAAGATCGCCTTTCTGGAGCAGAGGCTTTCCAGAAAGCGTTTTCAGCATTCCTGTAATGTGGCGCGTGCTGCCAAGCAGCTGGCGCAGCGTTACGGGGCGGATCAGGAATCGGCATATTTTGCAGGACTTCTGCACGATATCTGCAAGGAGGATCCCTTTGAGGAGCAGCGTGCGCTGATGCTTGCCGGCGATTTTGCGCCGGATGAGGCTGAGCTGCACTCGCGCAAGCTCTGGCACGGGATCGCAGGTGCCTATTTCATTCAGACAGAAATCGGCGTGACAGACCGCGAAATCCTCAATGCTGTTCGGTTTCACACAGTCGGCAGGGACGGGATGTCCTTGCTGGAGGAGATCATTTACATCGCGGATATGATCTCGGATGAACGGGATTATAAAGGTGTGACAAAAATGCGCAAGCTTGCGTTTGACGACCTGCAGGAGGCCATGCTGACGGCGCTGA
>JAFPXW010000013.1 GCA_017394565.1 Oscillospiraceae bacterium
AGGATCTTGGCGATCTCACGACCGCCGCTGGCAAATTCACGGCTGATGGATACGATGAGCTGATTATTCAAGGTAAACCCCTCCTTTTCTGAAAGTAAATCGCAGTCAGATCTGCATCACCTTTCTTTCATATTATATCACAGTTTTGATGCGCTTGTCAATAGCGAATTTGTATATTTTGTGCATATGTTTCTATGCGAAATTACCGATAGGGAATGGCTTTTCCAGACAAAAAGTCTCTCCCATGCCCAAAAAGCACAGGAGAGGTGGAGTTTCTGATGCAATTTACAGTGCCGTGACATACCGCAGGCAGATATAAACCGTCGAGATCAGCATAACGATGACGGTAGCCGGTGCCATCTTCTTGCAGTATTCGCCCCAGCCGATCGGATGACCAGCCTTAGCCGCCGCAGAAGTACCGACAACGTTCGCAGATGCGCCGATCGGAGTTGCCGAACCGCCGACATCCGTACCCATTGCCAGCGACCATGCGAGGGTAGACAGCAGCGGATCGCTGCCAGCCGCCAGTTCCTTGATGATCGGAACCATCGTTGCTGCGAACGGGATATTGTCGATGAATGCACTTGCGATACCGGAAACCCAGATGATGATCGCTACCATGAGGTAGTAGTTGGAACCGCATACGCTGCTGATGAAGTTTGCAATGATCTCCAGCACGCCGGTTTCCTCCAGACCGCCGACAACGACGAACAGTCCGGTAAAGAACAGCAGGGTCTTGTAGTCCACACCCTTGAGGACTTCGAGGATGTGCTTGCCGGAAGTGATGAGCGTGATGATCGCGATGACAACGCCGATGAACGCAACGGTCAGACCGGTCGTGCTGTGGGTAATGAGCAGTGTCACTGCGCACAGGAAGATCACCGTGCTGACAGCAAAGCCAGCTTTATCGGTGATAAAGCTCTCCGGCGACGGCAGATTGTCATAATCGGAAGCAGAAGCGGTGGAAGTCAGCCCCTTCTTCATAACGAGATAGAAGTAAGCGACGATAAATACGAACGAAATGAGTGCCACAGCACCGGTATTCTCCACGAAATCCATGAAGGAGTAGTGCAGGTTAGAACCGATGATGATGTTAGGCGGATCGCCGCACATGGTAGCCGAACCGCCGAGGTTTGCGCAGAAGATCTCCGACATGATCATCGGGACCGGATTGAACTTCAGCAGACGGGACAACTCAATCGTTACCGATGCGAGGAACAGGATGACCGTGATGGAGTCGATGAACATCGCCAGCACGAACGACATCGCCATGAACGCAAAGAAGATCGGGATGGTCTTATAATGTACAAACTTCGCGATGCGGCGGCAGAGCCAGTTGAAGAAGCCGACACGCGCCATACCCTCTACCATGACCATCATACCGCCGAGGAAGAGGATCGTCGCCCAGTCGATGCCGCCGGATTCAGATTCCGCACCGGAAGTGCGCCAGAATTCCAGCGTGAAGATGGACTGGAGGTTGATCACGTGCCACATCGCCTTGAAATCGTGCATACAGATGCCGAACACACCGATCAGTGTGAGCGCACCGCAGCCGAGGGTGACGTAGTGCTTTTCGATTTTGTCCAGAATAATCATGATGAACATCGCCACGAAGATGACGATGGCCACGATCTGAGCAGCCATAGAAAGCTCCTTTCTTGGGTGAGTTCCCGCCGGAAAGCGGAAACGGGGCGGCAGGCAATACAGCATCGCAGCGTTTTGTCAATGCGCCGCTTGATCGCACGCAGCATTCACAAAACGCATCGGCAGACCGGAAATGCACCGGCTCTGAGCCTGTATTTAACCTCGATTTTACAATTGTACCATTCTTTATTATAGCACTGTTTTGAAAGAAGTCAATCCGGATTTCGCCATTTTTTTATTTTTTGTAGAAATGCATAATTTTATTACGTTCCGGAGTGGAATTTGTCGACTTTTTGTGCCTGCCGCCCTTAAGGCAACACCGCACAAAGCCCGCCTGACGGCTTGGCGGCGCATCTGCTTGCATCTTTTCCGTCATCCTGCACAGAAATTCCTTGCTGGGCGCCAGCCCAGCGGCGTCATTTCTATACAATCTAATGAAAAATCTGACTGCGCATCTGCACCACCAGCTCTGTGCGGTGTTGCCTTAAAAACGGATTCCGCTGTTCACCACTGGAATGGAAACTGCCTATCTGTCCTCCTGTGTCTTTCTCACCGCATGAATCAGCGCCGCGATCCCATGGTACAGCAGGATCAGTACAAAGAATCCGATCCATGCCGAAAAGCCATAAAACATCAGCTCGATGCCGTTCATATCCATCCATGTGCGGCTGCCTTGTTTGATGATGAGGTCGCCGTGTGTTTCATAAAAGGCGATCCATAGAGGGATAAATGCTATCGCATAGCATCCCATCCACACAGCGATCCGTTTCGCAGAGGGCTTGTATTTGCGGTCATGGCGGATATAAATGATCAGCAGCACGACCGGCATCAGCAGAAATGTCCACGCCGACAGCGTTGCACCCCGGTCCAGGATCCATTCATCGACCGCATCCGCCAGCACCAGCGGCAGCCAGACCGCGATCCCTGACAAAAATCCCCAAAGCATCGTCTTTTTCATGATAAAGCCTCCCTGTTTTGCCGCCGGAATCCGCTTCCGGCCGGATTTGTAAGGTTAGTAACAGATGAAAGGCGTGTGTTACAGTTTTTACCTTATTTTTTGAGTGACCGACCAATTCTTCCGTGATGATTGTCCACGGAAATCAATTTTTATAATTCTACGTCCCCATTTTATGAATTTTGCGGGTGCAGGGGGCGAAGCCCCCTGCAAAAATAGCCCCCTCCTTGGGGAGGGGGTTGGGGGTGAGGGGAAAGAAATGTGTCTGTTCTCTTAACAGAACCCCCAAAATTGATTTCCGTAATTATTGTCTGTTAAGACTTGACAATTTGTTATAAATTTTGTATAATTAATGTATTGTAAAGTCTGCACTGTCCACCAGTATACATTATATATAAAAAAACGGGAGGAATCGGATCATGTTTCATCATTTCGGACGTTCTGCCGCGGCAGGAGTCCTCTGCCTCGGACTGCTGCTCTCCGCTGCACCGCTGAACGCGGCGGCGGCTAAGAAGGACGGCGTGTCTATCAACGAAGTCTGCTCGAAAAACACCACCTACAAAGCCCCGGACGGCAATTTCTACGACTGGATCGAGTTGTACAATGCCGGTTCCTCGGCGGTCGATCTGTCCGGCTGGGGACTGTCGGACAAGGACACCAAGCCCTACCGTTTCACCTTCCCTGCCGGCACTTCGATCAAAGCCGGCGGCAGACTGCTGCTGTTCTGCGACAGCGATGCCGCGCTGACAGACGCATCCATCGTACCGTTCGGTCTGTCGGCATCCGGTGAGAGCCTGACACTCACCGATGCGCAGGGAAACAAGGCGGACGAGCTCACATTCGGCGCACTGGCGAGCGATACGGCTTACGGGCAGTATCCCGATGGCAGCGGCGAATTCTTCACCCTTCCCTGCACCCCCTCCGCCGCCAATGCCGCCCCGGAGGGCGCAGCGGCTGTCCGCACGCCGGAATTCTCTGCTGACAGCGGCTTTTATGACAAGAGCTTCTCCCTCACGCTGACTGCGGCGTCCGGTTCGGCCATCTACTACACCACCGACGGCAGCGATCCGACGGCGGAATCCCAAAAATACACCGCGCCCATCACCATCGACGACATGAGCGATACCGAAAACCGCCTGAGTGCGCGGACAGACATCTCCGCATCCGGCGCAGACGCCCCCGCTGGCAAGGTCGATAAGGCCGCGGTCATCCGCGCCGTTGCGATCGATGCGCAGGGACGCATCAGCGATACCGTGACCAAGACCTATTTCATCGGCAAGACAAATTCCGGCTACTACCCGAAGATGAAGGTCGTTTCCCTCGTGACCGATCCGGACAATCTGTTCGACTATGAAACCGGCATCTACTGCCTCGGCAAGGTCTACGACGACGAGAATCAGGATCAGCCGCAGATGCCCGGATGGGGTTGGGGCTGGGGATTCGGCGGCAAGAACCCGTGGGAAATGGAAGCCAACTACACCCAGAAAGGCCGGGAATGGGAGCGCCAGGCAAGCTTCACGATGTTCGACGGCGGCAAAAAGGTCGTAGAACAGGAGGTCGGCATCCGCATCAAGGGCGCGGCTTCCAGAAACACGCCGCAGAAAAGCTTCAATGTCTACGCGCGTCAGGACTACGGCACGCCGGAACTCGCCTTCGATTTCTTTGAGGGAACTGCCACGAAGGCCAAGAACGGCAAGGCTATCACCTCCTACGACAGCATCGTCCTGCGCAACGGCGGCAATGACAATTCCTACGCATTTTTCCGCGACTCCATCAACCAGAAGCTCGTCACTGACCGCAGCTTCGCGTATCAGGCGATGAATGAGTGTGTGGTCTTCATCGACGGCGAATTCTGGGGCGTTTACCAGATCACCGAGAAGATCGGCGACAGCTTCATCAAGGATCACTACGGCGTGAAAAAGAGCGATGTTGCGATCATCAAGAACAGCGAACTCGAAGAAGGCACGGAGGCTGACCTGAATGAATGGAATGCCCTGCTGGACGGCGTGGTCAGCGGCTCGGTGACGGCGGAGCAGTTTTTTGAAAAGGTCGACCGTCAGAGCTATCTGGACTATTTCGCGGCGCAGATCTACTGGGTGAACGGCGACTGGCCGGAGAACAATACCGCCGTATGGCGTGCCGACGCCATCGACGAGACGAATCCTTACGCCGACGGCAAGTGGCGCATGATCGTCTTTGACACGGAGTCCGGACAGGGGCTCTACGGCTCGGAGGACAAGTCCGCCCGCGCCAATGTCTTCTCGCGCATCCGCCAGAACGAGGACTCCTTCAGCAAGGCCTTCCTGAAGCTGCTGGAAAATGACGATTTCCGGCTGGATTTCGTCCGCACGATGATGGATCTCGGCAACTACAATTTCACCCCGGACAAGACCAGTGAGGTCATTTCCTATTTCGAGAGCAATTACAAGCAGCAGGTTCTCGACACATTTGCACGGTTCTCGTCGAGAAGCCTTTCCGGCAACAAGGGCGAACAGCGTTTTCGTGAGGAATACCAGACCATCACGGATTTCTACAAGAATCGCCTGTCCTACGCGGAAAGCACCGCACGCTCCACGCTTCGGCTCCAGGCGCCGCACAAGCTGACGGTCCAGAATGACGCGACCGGCGGCAGTATTGATCTCAATACCCTGCACCTTGGCGCAGTCAGCAAGTGGGAAGGGCAGTATCACGCGGATTACACCCTCGATCTGACGGCGGTTCCGGTCGATGGCAAGGCATTTTCCCACTGGGAAATCACCGGCGCGGAGATCGTCAGCGGCTCGAAAACGTCCCCGACTGTCACGCTGAAAATAACCGCTGACACTACCGTCAAGGCAGTTTATGACAAGGCACTTCGCGGCGATGTCAATGCAGACGGCAAATTCGATGCCGCAGATCTGGCACTTTTGCAGAAATCTCTCCTGAAAAGCGGCAGCAAGCTGGCCTCCCCCTACTCCGGCGACATGAACGATGACGGCATTGTCGATGTCTTTGATCTGGCGCTGATGAAGCGTGAGCTGAAATAAT
>JAFPXW010000131.1 GCA_017394565.1 Oscillospiraceae bacterium
CGCCCACAAGATCCACGGCCCAAAGGGCTGCGGCGCGCTGTATATTCGCCGCGGCATTCGCTTGCAGCCGATCGTGACAGGCGGCAAGCAGGAACGCAGCATCCGTCCCGGCACGGAAGCCAGCCCCCTGATCGCAGGCTTCGGCGCTGCGGTGAAGCTGATGCAGCCGACGATCGACGCGCGGTTTGCACAGGTGAGTGCGCTTCGTGACGCACTTTTGCGGAAGCTTGCGGAAATGGACGGCATCACGCTCAACAGCAGTCCGGAGGGAACGCCGTACATCGTGAATTTCTCCGTGCAGGGCATCCGGTCGGAGACGATGCTGCATTTTCTGGAAAGCAGGGAAATCTACGTTTCCAGTGGTTCTGCCTGCTCCAAGGGCGCCAAAAGCGGCGTTCTGGCGGCATACGGCATTCCGGATGACCGTGCGGACAGCGCGATCCGCGTGAGCTTTTCCGAGGAAACAACGCTTTCCGACCTCGACACGCTTCTCGAAGCCGTCCGGGAGGGACAGGCGACGCTCATTCACAAATAACTCTGTCACATTCTGACAGGATTTCACGTCTATCGTACTGAAAGGATTTTTGGTTTATGAAAGAAGTTATTCTTGTAAAATACGGCGAAATGGCGCTCAAAGGCCTGAACAAGGGCAGCTTTGAGGATGTGCTGTTCAAACAGATCAAGTATCGCCTGCGTCCGCTGGGACGATTTGCCTACAGTGCAGCGCAGTCGACCATTTATATTGAGCCGGAGGAGGACACCATCCGCATGGAGGAGGTCATCTCCCGCCTGCAAAAGGTATTCGGCATCGCATCTATCTGCCGTGCCTGCGTATGCGAGAAGGATTTTGCGGATATTCAAGCAAAAGCCATTGATTATCTGCGCGAAACGCTGGAGGATGCGGATACCTTCAAGGTGGAAGCCAAGCGCGCGGACAAGACCTTCCCGATGAAGTCGCCGGAGATCTGCCGTGAACTGGGCGGTGCGCTTTGCGAGGCGTTTCCGGAGCTGGGCGTTGACGTGCATGAGCCGGAAGTGACTGTGATGGTGGATATCCGCGACACCAATGCTTATGTTTACGCGGGCAAACTCAAGGGTGCAGGCGGACTGCCGCTTGGATGCAGCGGCAAGGCGATGCTCCTGCTGTCCGGTGGTATCGACAGCCCGGTCGCCGGCTACATGATGGCGAAACGCGGCGTAAAATGCTCCTGCATTCACTTTGTCAGCCCGCCCTATACCTCCGACCGCGCTCGTATGAAGGTAGAGCAGCTTTGCGAAAAAATGACAGATTACTGCGGTGATATGAAGTTCTACTGCGTGCCGTTCACGGAGATTCAGGAAGAGCTCAAGCGCCGTTGTCCGGAGGAATACTTCACGATCCTGATGCGCCGTCTGATGATGATCATTGCACAGGAGATCGCAAAAAAAGACGAATGCCTTGCGCTGGTGACCGGTGAGAGCGTCGGTCAGGTGGCATCCCAGACGATGCAGGCAATGGTCTGCACGGATGCCGTCTGCAAGGTGCCGGTATTCCGTCCGTGCGTAGACCTGGATAAAACAGAGATCATCGAAATTGCAAGAAAGATCGACACATTCGATATTTCCATCCAGCCGTATGAGGACTGCTGCACCGTATTCACGCCCCGTCACCCGAAGATCCGCCCGCAGCTGGAGCTGATCGAAGCGGCACAGGAGAAGGGACATTTTGAGGATATGATCCAGCGTGCAGTGGATGGCACAGAAGTCAAGACATTCCGCGTCGTTCGCTGAATATAGGGGAAATCTTTTGGTGTGATGCACAAAATTTGCACTGCGCGGCACATCGAATTGTGGCGCTTTCGGAATTCGACAGCGTTCCCCTTGACAAATCAGTATAAAAAGAGTAAAATGAAAATGTATAGGTATGCCTATACGACACGAAGCAAGGGCAGTTATGGAGGTGCATACGTTGAGCCAGAGACCGGAAGAATCGTTCGGACAGCAGAACGGGAACACCGCCGGACAGGATGCTGCACGTTGGAAGTCAGGGGCTTCGTCACAAGAAGCCGCTTCCGCAGGACAGACACCGACCGGAGGAACACGTACTGCAAGGGACAAGTATCTTGCCATCAAAAATGCCGTCCGTGCGCAGGAGGAAGTCACTCCTACGGATGAGCAGGCAGAGATCGCTGACCGCATCCGACGCATGAAATCCGCTAAGGAGCATCCGCAGGAATCGCCCTATGTGCGCAGACCGCGTACAGAGAGCCCGGCACGTCCCGAACAAGCACCGGAACGTCCCAGAAGATCCGGCACTTCCAAAAAGAAACCGTCCGCCAGCCATTCCCGAAAAAAACGCAGAAAACGCGGTCTGAATCTGTTTCCGCGCAAGGGCGACAGCGCCTTTGAGGTCATCCGGAAGACAGTCTTCCTGCTGTCCTGCACGGTATTTATGGTGTGCCTGGTGCTGATCGGGAAGTATTTCTGGGAAAACTACCAGAACAGCAAGTTTAACGAGGAGATCCGCCGCGAGGTGTATCAGAGGGAGGAAGAGGCCGAATTGCAGACGGGCGATGAGTTCCGTTACTATTCGCTGCTGCCGTCCGCTGAGATCCTGCTTCAGAAGAATAACGAGGTTGTGGGCTGGATCAAGGTCCCGACACTGGATCCGAATTCCAAGTCCCCGATCGACTACCCCGTCCTTCAGCATATCCCGACACAGGAGGAGATCCTGAACGGGCAGGGAAACGGTAACGACTACTATCTGGATAAGAACCTCAACCGCGAATACGAGAAGGCAGGTTCGATCTTCCTGGACTACCGCAACTATTTCGACTATGTCGTGGACGGTCAGAAGATCTATGCAAACTCGCAGAATCTGATCATTTATGGCCATAATATGCATGACTACTCGATGTTTGGCAGTCTGAAGCATTACATCAATGATGCGACGTATTATGACAACCATCCGATCGTGGAGCTGAATTCCAACTACCGGAAGTATAAGTACAAGATCTTCGGTATGATCATCGTCGACGTGGATGACACGACCGAGACTGCTTTCGATTACTGGAATAAGCTGAACTTTGAGGATGAGACGGAATTTTATGATTATGTCAATGAGGTCAAGCGCCGCACGGTGCGGCTGACGGATGTGGATGTCACCTACGGTGACCAGATCCTGACGCTTTCCACCTGCAACAGCACGTTCTCGCAGGGCAGACTGGTTGTGTTTGCACGGCTGCTGCGCGATGGCGAGGATCTCATGGAAGGGTGTACCAGCACCGAAAACCCGAATATCAAATGGCCTAACAGCTACTATAAATGGCACAAGAATACGTATGATCCCAATGCGGAGTTCGTACCATATGGCTAAGCCGCAGAAGGGATGATCAAAATGTCTAAGAAAAGGAAATCAGCCAACAAAAAGAATGCCGGCCTGATCGCTGCATTTGTCGGTGTATTTGTCATCATTGCAGGTTCTGCTGCCGTGATGCTGCATTTTGCGAATCAGAACGGACAGCAGAGCCTGGAATCCATTCCGGAAACGATCCCAGCAACGACAGAATCCACGGAAGCTCCGGAGGAATTCGATCCGTCCAGCGTGAAAGCAGGCCCTGTCAATGGCATGACAGGTAAGGCGAAAACGCTGATCGAACACTGCAATGCCGATACTGTCGGCTGGATCACGGTGCCGAACACAAAGGTCGATAACCCGATCGTGCAGGTGCCGGACAATGAATACTACCTCGACCACGGCTATGATCATAAGCCGTTCCGCGCAGGAACGGTGTTCATGGATTACCGTAACAATTTTGGATTCGACGAGAAGACGCAGTCAGACAACATCCTGCTGTATGGTCACAATATGGCGAATAATACGATGTTCGGCTCGCTGCGCCGTTATCGCCAGGATCTGGAATACTATAAGGAAGCCCCTTATATCGAGCTGGAATCCAATTACCAGCATTATACCTATGTCATTTTTGCACTGACGATCACAGATGGCAGCGCGGCTGCATCGTGGCGTTACTGGGACATGGAGGAGTTTGAGAATCAGGAGTCCTTTGATGCCTATGTGGAAACTGCGCGTCAGAAGAGCCTTGTCCAGATCCCGGTCGATGTGCAGTACGGTGACAAGCTCGTGACGCTGTCAACCTGTTATTCGGATGCTGATGATTCGCGCTTTCTTGTGATCGGCAGACGGCTCAGGGACGGCGAGAGTGCAGATACCTTTGCGAGTGCTTTTGCACAGTGAGGATAGCTGGACTGTGAAACTGTAATATTTCCGCCGGGATCCCGGCAAATTGGAGATTTTTGATATGTTTTATAACCAATGGAAAAAGCGGTTTGCTTCGCTTCTGACAGCTGCGGCGTTATCGCTGACATTCCTGCCGATGCAGGCTGCTGCGGAAGCCGGCGAGGAGGATTTCGAGGATCTCGTGGTCATCACCGAGCCGCCCACGGAACCGCCGACTGAGCCGGAAACAGAGGATATCGCTTCCCTCAGCAGCGTGACCATTGTACATACCGCGGAGATCGCTGAAGAAGACTATGAGCCGACCGATTGGTGGAAGGCTGATATCGAGGAATACGACGACCTGTCGCTCGTGACCTACGAAACGGTGGACACCACCGCAGTCGGAGAAGCCTCCATGATCGCGGAAGGCTATGACGATACGATCGTTTCTAATTCGCCGACGGCATCTGCCGTTTCCTCAACGGAAGCGGGGACGTTCGCATTTACGACATACGGCTGGGGCCATTGCGTTGGTCTGAGCCAGAATGGCGCGAATTTCTATGCGAAATACGCCGGCTGGAATTATCAGGATATCCTGTTCCATTATTATCCCGGCACGACGCTGAAGAACACCGGTACGGCAGAAACCGAAATGGTGACGGTGCAGGGCGTTCCCGGAAATGTGCTGCAGCAAGTGTCCGAGATCGTCAATGTGGAG
>JAFPXW010000132.1 GCA_017394565.1 Oscillospiraceae bacterium
AAAAAAGCCCCCTCCTTGGGGAGGGGGTTGGGGGTAGGGGGAAAGAAGGATGCTTGTTCAATTTGTTAAGTTGTTAGCATTGCACAGGGGGGGCTTGCCCCCTTTACCTGCCAGTATTGCAAAACAGGCTTCGCCGCACTTGGGCGCAGCCCACACAAAAGGAGTACCTCATGCAGTTTATAGTCAAAAAAGATGAGCTTTGCAATGCCATCTCCCATGTATCCAAAGGTGTGTCGGTCAAATCCACGATCCCGGCACTCGAGGGTATCTGCATCCAGATGGCGCAGGGCAGCATCACACTCACAGGATATGATCTGGAGATCGGCATCCGTACCTGCCTGCAGGCGGAATGCACCGACGAATTCTCGTTCGTCGTCAATGCACGTCTGTTCGGCGATATGGCCAGACGCATGACCGGCGATACCATCCTCTTTGAGATCGACGAGAACCTCAATGCCAAACTCTCCAGCAACGATACCACCTGCCGCATCTCTGCCATGAGCGCAGAGGAATTTCCGGCACTTCCCACCGTCGAGACCACCACGAAGACCGCCATTTCGCAGGAGCTTCTGCGCTCCATGATCCAGCAGTCCGCGTTTGCGGCTTCCACCAAGGAGGATAAGCCCATCCTCACCGGTCTGCTCTTTGAATCCAGCGAAGGCACATTCTATGTTGTCGCCATGGACCGCTACCGCCTTGCCATGCGCCAGGAGCAGATCCCGGATCTCGGGACCTTCCGCTTCGTTGTCCCGAAGAAGGCCCTCGCGGAGCTCATCGGCATGATGCGCGATGATGCGGAGCATCCCTGCGAATTCGCCACCAACGGCAAGCACATCGTGTTCTCCGTCAACGGCTTTGACCTCTTTGCACGCCTGCTCGAAGGACAGTTCCACAACTTCCGCAGCAGCATCCCGGCAGATGCCAAGACGATCGTGACCATGAATACCAAGGATCTCTCCAAGTGCGCCGAGCTTTGCTCCCTCTTTATCAATGACAAGAACAAAGCCCCCATGCGCTGCGAATTCCGCGATTCCGCCATGTCCATCTCCTGCAAGACCGGCATCGGCGAGGTCAATGACAAGGTCCTGGCCGACATCGCCGGCGAGGGCGTGACCATCGGTTTTTCCAATAAATACCTCATCGAAGCCCTCCGCGCCTGCGAAACGGACAAGATCCGCCTGCATATGAGCGGCAGCAACAAGGTCATCAAGATCACGCCCCTCGAAGGCGAAAGCTTCGTTTACCTCATCATGCCCATCCAGCTCAAGAATTAAGGAGTATTATACTACGCGCTATTGCAAATCGTAATAACGATTTGCAATCCGCCGTCTTTGGCGGCTGCTGCGCAGCCTGCAAAGCACAACGTGTTGCGCTTTGCAATAGAGGGCAGTATATCTGTTTGACGAGAACGGAAAACTCAGGAAGCAATAACGAAAGGATGATATCATGCAGGAACAGGTTCAGGTGAAGATCAAGACCGAATTCATCAAGCTCGACTCTCTGCTGAAATTCGCAGGACTCTGCGATACCGGCGGATTTGCCAAGGAACTCGTGCAGCAGGGCGCTGTCAAGGTCAACGGCGAGGTCTGCACCATGCGCGGCAAGAAGATCCGTCCGGGTGATGTGGTGGAAGTCGATAAATTCCGCGTTGAGGTCCAGTAATGTATATCACGTCCTTCTATGCGGACGGATTCCGGAATCTGCACGGGGTTCAGCTCGAACCCGATGCGCATTTCAACCTCATCATCGGCGATAACGCACAGGGAAAGACCAATCTCCTCGACGCCATCTGGCTCATGACGGGATGCAGGAATTTTCACGGTGCGAAAGAACGCCATTATCTCGGCTTCGATGCGCCGTTTTTCCAGTGTGATATGCACTTTTGCGACGAACAGCGTGAGCAGCGCATCACCTACAGTCTGGAGCGCGGCGCGGCAAAAAAACGCAAAATTACCATCAACGGCGTGGATTCGCAGAAAACCGGCGGACTCTTTGAAGCCTTCCACTGCGTGGCCTTCTCGCCGTCCGATGTCGAGATCGTGAACGGCGCTCCCGACAAGCGGCGCTCCTTCATGGATCTTTGCGCCTGTCAGCTCCATCCGGCTTCGATGCAGTATGTCAGCCGTGCATCGCTCCTGCTCGCACAGCGCAATGCCGGCATCCAGAATGCCGCCAAGCACCGCATCCACAGGGAGGATGTCACCCTCTGGGATGCCCAGCTCTCGCAGGTGGGCGCGTATCTCTCGTGTATGCGGGCTTCCTACGTCCGGAATCTCGCGCCGCTTTGCAAGGAACTCTACAGCGTCATGACCGGCGGCAGCGAGGAACTGCAAATTTCCTACCGCAGCGCCGTCTACGGAAACGAGGAACTTCCCGAACGCCCGACACCCGAACTCATCGAAGCCTATCGGGAACATCTGGCTTCCCACATCGACGAGGATCTGCGGCTCGGCTATACCACACGCGGCATCCAGCGCGATGACCTCATCCTGAACATCGACGGCAATGCCGTGCAGGTGTTCGGTTCCCAGGGACAGCGGAAAAGTACCGCACTCGTCCTCAAACTCGCACAGGCGCATCTCTATAATGAGAAAATGTCCCGGTCTCCCGTCGTTCTGCTCGACGATGTGATGGGCGAGCTTGACGAGCGCCGCCAGCGGCTCATTTATGATATGGTTGCCCAGATGCAGGTGTTTATTACGCTCTGTCATCCCTCCTCTTTACGTTTGGAACAAAAAGGAAAGATTTTCCGGATGGAAAATGGGCAGCTTGCTGAGGTTGACTTTTCAACGGAAAATGTGGAAAACCGTGTGGAAAGAGTTGAAAACTAAATGTACAAGATGGAAAAAAGCCCTTTTCCGACACTACTTTTCCACAAAAGCGGTGGAAAACTCTGTGGAAAGGGTTGAAAACCGAAATAAAAACCGGTTTTTTCACCATCGTGAACTGGATTACAAAGGGTAAACCTTACCCTTGTCTATACAAATACTTTCACAACAGGAGAGTGAGAACATGGAAGAAGAAATCTACGGCGCGGAACAAATACAGGTGCTGGAGGGACTCGATCCTGTCCGGAAACGTCCGGGTATGTACATCGGTTCGACCAGTATCGACGGTCTGCATCACCTCGTGTACGAGATCGTGGACAATGCGATCGACGAGGCGCTTGCCGGCTTCTGTACCGAGATCACCGTCGATATTCTGCCGGATAACGTCATCCGCGTGTCCGATAACGGACGCGGTATCCCGACCGGCATCCACCCCACTGAGGGCATTTCGGCGGCCACGGTCGTTTACACCGTGCTGCACGCAGGCGGTAAGTTCGGCGGCGGCGGCTACAAGGTGTCCGGCGGTCTGCACGGCGTTGGTGCGTCGGTCGTGAATGCCCTGTCCGAATGGCTGGAGATCCGTGTCAAGGACGGCACCCATGAGCATTTCCAGCATTTCGACCGCGGTGAATACAAGGAACAGCTCAAAGTCATCGGCGATACCACCGAGACCGGTACGACCGTTACGTTCAAGGCGGACGCAGAGATCTTTGAAACGACCAAATACGACTACGAGGTCCTCCTCAA
>JAFPXW010000133.1 GCA_017394565.1 Oscillospiraceae bacterium
CGGCATTGCTCTGCATGAACTGTTCGATGACCTTGGCTTCCGGCTGGACTTCGGTCTGTTCAGCTTCCTGCATCGCGTGCAGCTCCTCCTCTGACGGCAGATGGAACATTTCTCCGAGCTGTTTCGCGCGAAGCCGCTGGTTACAGCCCTCTCTCACGATCTCATACACGAACGAAACGATCGGCGGGCCGAGGACAAATCCCGGTACACCGAGGATCGCACTGCCCAGCAGGCAGGCGGAGATCGACCAGAACGGGCGCAGTCCGATCGAGCCGCCGACGATGTGCGGATCGAGGAAATTCGAGTCGAACTGCTGTAGGATCACCACCATGATGACATACGGGATGGTCATGGACGGATTCTCGAACAGCACCAGCAGACCTGTAATAAACGCGCCCACGATCGGGCCGAAGAACGGCACGACGTTGGTCAGTCCTACCAGTACCGCCAGCAGGACAGGATAGGGATAATTGAACCACGGCAGGAGATTGGCAATGCTCAGCATCACGAAATGGATCATGCCAATGATCATGGAATCCACGATCTTTCCGCGGATGGCGGTACTCAGCTTCTTGTTGGCACGGTTGAACATGATGCGGATGGAGAGTGCGCGTTTCTGGGGCAGGGCGGCATAGGTGAGCTTCTTGATCTGGTTCTGGAGCTTCTCGCGGTCGATGGTGACATACAGCGAGAGGATGAGTCCGATGACAAGATTATACACGACATTGAAAACGCCCTTGACACCGGTGTAGAAGTACTCCATCAGCTTGGTCGCCTGCTTGGAAACGTCGGAGAGCAGCCAGTTCTTCACGGACTCTAATGCATCTACGATCGCACCATTCGCATATTTGCCAAGCGTAGTACTCGTATCAAAAAAGTCCCTGTCTTCAAGATTTTCCGTGAGATTCTCGATCTGGGACGGGAGCGCCTTGACGATGCCGGAGATGCTGTTGTAGATCTCCGGGATGATGAGCAGCAGCAAAAGCGCGATGAATGCGATCGCTGTCAGCAGTGTCAGGATCGACGAGCCGATGCGGATGCGCTTGGCAGTCTTGTCGGTGGCCGTTTTGCCGTGTGCGGCCTTGTGGCGCATGATGAGTTCGGTCATGTTGCGCTCATAGAAGCTTGCGATCGGTGCGAGCAGATACGCAAAGACCAGTCCCCAGATGACCGGGCTGATGCCCTTGAGAATGGTGCCGATATAGGACGAGATCGTGCCGAGATACTGGATGAGATAATAGAACACGATCACCGCCGCAATGGTCAGGAATGTCCATAAGGCACGCTGTGCGCGTTCCTGCCAGGTTTCGCCCTGCGGGGCTTTGAGAAATTCTGGTTCTTCCACGGGTAGGATTCTCCTTTCGGGGATGGGGGGGATGGGGAAACAATGCCAACAACTTTAGAAAGCAAGCGGGTGGAGGGTGCGCAGCACCCTCCATAGATAGCCCCCTCCCTGGGGAGGGGGTTGGGGGTAGGGGGACAGAAGGACGCTTGTTCAATTTGCTAAGTTGTTAGCATTGGATGGGGAAAGCGGCATGACTGTCATGATGGATGAAAAATCTACTCACTTTCCCAGCGCCTTCACTGCATCCTCATACTGTTTTTCCTGTGCATTGACGGCATTTTTGCCCTTGACAGGGTCAACGTGGACGAAGGTGCCGTCGGGCTGACCGATACGGGCTTTGGTGTTGTCCGAAAGGCACAGCTGCACGAGGTCAACGGCGTGTTCGCGGAGCGCCGGATCGAGCAGGGGGGCTGCGACCTCCACGCGGTGCAGGGTGTTTCTCGTCATGAAGTCCGCCGAGCTGATATACACCCTCCGGCGTTCCTTCGTGCCGAAAATGTAGATGCGGCTATGCTCCAGATACCGTCCCACGATGGACACGATCCGGATATTGTCAGTATACCCCTCCACGCCCGGTTTCAGACAGCAGATGCCGCGCACGCACAGCTCGATCTTCACACCTGCCTGCGAGGCTTCCGCCAGCTTATCCATCAGCCCCTTGTCGGAGATGGAATTGACCTTCGCCGCAAAGTACGCTTCTTCGCCGTTTTTCGCGTGCCGGATCTCCTCCTCCAGCAGATGCAGGAGATTGCCGCGCAGACACAGCGGTGCGACGAGAAGCTGACGGGAATGTTCCACCAGACTGTCCGTCGAGAGTGCATCAAAGACGTGTCTTGCGTCCTCTGCGATTTCCGGATCCGCTGTCATCAGGCAGAGATCGGTGTAGATGCGCGAGGTTTTCTCGTTGTAGTTGCCGGTGCCGATCTGGGTGAAATTTTCCACGCCGTTTTCGGTGCGGCGCGAGATCAGCAGGAGCTTGGAGTGGACCTTCAGGTTGTGCGGTCCGTAGATGACCGTGCAGCCGGCATCTTGCAGACGCTTCGACCAGCCGATGTTGTTTTCCTCATCGAAACGCGCACGCAATTCGACCAGAACCAGCACATCCTTGCCGTTTTCGGCAGCCTGACAGAGCGCCTCGACCACGCGGCTGTTCGAGGCCACGCGGTAGAGCGTGATCTTGATGGAAGCCACGTCCGGATCGAGCGCCGCTTCGTCGAGCAGGCGCAGGAACGGCGAGATGCTTTCATACGGATACGACAGCAGGATGTCGTGGTCAGCGATCTGCGTCATCATGGGCAGTTTCGGGGAAATGTCCTTGCGGTTCTGGGGCTTTTCCACGGGGTAGCGCAGGTCGGGGGAATCGTTGAATTCCTGCAATTTATACACGAACGAAAGATCCAGCGGCGCTTCCTCAAAGAAGATCTGTTTCTTCTTGATGCCGAGCTTTTTCCGGAGGTACTCCATCACCTCCGGCGCAAGGGAACTGTTCATTTGCAGGCGGACGACCTCACGCTTGCTGCGCTTGTGGATGAGATCCTCCATGACATCGCGGAAATCCGTGAATTCGTCCGGTGCGGATTCGCCGTAGGTAATGACACCGCTTCGTGTCACACGCAGAATGGCGGCATCCAGGACCTTGTGTCCCTTGAACGCCTGCGGTGCGAAGTGCAGGATCAGATCCTCCCGCAGGATGAAGCGCCCCGTATGTCCGAGCCGGATGACTCTGCCGGTATTGCCGAGCGCCGGGATGATGCCAAGCTTCACGCCGCCCTTGGAAGCGAGGTGAACGGCGATATAGAGCTGTTTGTTGCGCAGGAACGGGAACGGCTGTCCCTTGTCGATGACGATGGGCGACAGGAGGGGCTTGACCTCGCGCTTGAAGTACTGTTCGAGGAAGGCTTTCTCATCGGGCGACGCTTCGAGGAAATCGACACGCTCGATGCCGAATGCGCGGAGCTGTTCCATCGTGTGCAGATAAACGCGGTCCTTCCGGGGGACAAGGGCGCCGATCCGGGAGAGGATGGCGTGCAGCTGTTCCTTGGGTTTCATGCCGCTTCTGCCGTCCTTTTTCTTGAGATCGGTCTTCATGCGTTCGAGCATGGTGCCGACGCGCACCTGTACGAATTCGTCGAGATTGCTCTGATAGATCGCCGAAAAGCTGAGCTGCTCGAGCAGCGGATTATTCTGGTCATCCGCCTCCTCCAGCACGCGCTCATTGAAAGCGATCCACGAAAGCTCGCGGTTCATATAATAAGGTTGTACCATGTATCATGACCTCCATTCTGTTGCAGATCGATAGTTGATTTCATTATAGCACACTTTTTTGGGAAAGTAAAGGCTTTAAAATGAAAAGAGTGCGTAGTTCGTAGTTAAGCAGGCAGCCCAAATCTTTGATTTGGTGCTGATCGCTTATGCATAGCTGCGTGGTGCGTAGTGAATGTATCGCTTCGCGATGTTTTTATTAAAACGAATCTACCACTCAAAACGATTGACCAAGGATGCTTTCAACGTTTGCAGCATCCCAATTTCATTCCGTCCGCGGCAGCGGACACATTCCTCATTCCTAATTCCTAATTCCTCATTCCTCATTCCTCATTTCTCATGATTTGACATCTCCCCCACTTTATGCTATAATGAAACCGTCGCCAGAATTGCCGAAAAGGAGGGAATGCCATGCCGCTTCTCACAAAGGGCGTGATCTGTTATCTGCTTGCCATGAGCCTTGCCGCGTACATCTGCTACGGGCGTGACAAGCATCTCGCAAAAGCTCATAAATGGCGGATTCCGGAGAAAGTGCTGCTGCTTCTGAGCTTTCTCGGCGGTGCAGCCGGTGCGGTCGCTGCCATGCACGTTTTTCACCACAAGACCAGGCACTGGTATTTCCACGCTGTCGGCATTCTCGGTCTGCTCTGGCAGATCGGGCTGCTCGTCTGGCTGTTTATCAAATGTAACGGAGGTATCGTATCATGAAACTACTCGTCCCCGATTCCCACCTTGTCAATGACATCCGCGGTCAGAAGACCTTCCGCGTCCCGAAAAATCTCATCCTGATGATCCTGATCTATTTCGGTATCTTCTTCGTTTTGCAGATTTTTGAAAGCTTTGGGATGGTGTTCGGCATCATGCCGTCCGTGTTCGCATGGGCAAATGAACAAATGTCGAACAGCGGCGCACTGAATTCGCAGGAGGTCATGGACAAGATCAATTCCCTGCTCGAGGATCCGTCCAACACCTTCCTGATGCTCCTCTGCACTGGCATCGCCACCATCGGCGCCATGCTCTACTGCCGCGTGGTGGAGGGCAGAAAAGTTCGCACGATGGGCTTTTACAAGAAAGGCGCACTCGTCAGCTATCTGCTCGGTCTGGTCGCAGGATTCGCGGCATTCTCGATGCTCGTGGGGATCGCGTATCTGATGGGCGGCGTGAAATTCGAGGGCTGGCGCGGTCAGTTCACGGGGCAGTTTTTCCTGATCCTGCTCGGCTTCGGCATCCAGGGCATGAGCGAGGAGACCATCTGCCGCGGCTTCATGATGACTTCCACCCTGCGGCACAAGAATTTCTGGATCGCATCGCTCGTCAATGCGCTGATCTTCGCGCTGGCGCACGCTTTCAATCCGGGCTTCACGCTGCTGGCGATGGTGAATCTCACCCTCTGCGGACTGCTGTTCTCGGCATATGTCCTGCGCACCGGCAATATCTGGGGTGCGTGTGCATTCCATAGCATCTGGAATTTTGCACAGGGCAACATCTACGGTCTGCCCGTCAGCGGTCTGGACACGGGAGATACCGCGATCTCCATGTCCCTGACCGGTTCGGACTTCGTCAATGGCGGTGCCTTCGGTCTGGAAGCGAGCATCGGCTGCACCATCGTGCAGATCGTATTCATCCTGATCTTCCTGTTCGTGCCGAATCCGTTCGCCAAGAAGCCGGAAACGCCTGCACAGGAGGTTTCCGCATGAGAACCGCCCTCATCACCGGCGCATCCGGCGGCATCGGCAGCGCCATCGCCGGGCGTCTGGCTGCCGATGGCTACACGGTCGCGCTGCACAGCCATTCGCGTGACTGCACAGAGCTTGCGAAAGCGCTGGGCGGCATCGCAGTGCGTGCGGACTTGTCCGATGTGTCCCAGATCGAAGCCATGACGGAGGGAATCCTCCGGGATCTCGGTCACATCGACGTACTGGTGAACAATGCCGGCATCTCAGTGACGGGACTTCTGACCGATATTTCGCCGGAAACCAGACGGCATCTGTTCTCTGCGAACGTTCTCGGCGCGGTCGAATGTACAAGGCTGCTCCTGCCGGAAATGATCCGCCGGCGGTCGGGCTGCATCCTGAATATCAGCTCCATGTGGGGGCAGGTCGGGGCGTCGTGCGAGGTGGACTACTCGACGACCAAAGCGGCGCTGATCGGCTTCACGAAGGCGCTGGCGCAGGAAGTCGCCCCCAGCGGCATCCGTGTGAACTGCATCGCGCCGGGTGTCATCCGGACGGCGATGCTCGATTGTTACGACGAGGCGACCTTGCAGGAACTCGCGGCGGAAACCCCGCTCGGACGGCTCGGCACCCCGGAGGACATCGCCAAGGCGGCAGGTTTCCTCTGTTCGGAGGAAGCGGCGTTCATCACCGGGCAGGTGCTTGGGGTGAATGGGGGATTTGTGATCTGATCCTCGATCCATATGCCATCAGAAACACCCACCGGTTTCCCAAAAACCGGTGGGTGTTTCGCACAGATTCTGCCGGAAAAGGTGAAATTTCGCTGTATTTCACATAAAAATATCCGAATCGTCCTTGACACTTCATTCCTGCTGTGCTATAATATATCAAGTGATAGTCATAGCTATCACAAAATATACGAAAGTAGGTATGACACATGAAAAAAAGAATCCTCTCACTCGCAATGGCAGCCGCTTCCGCAGTTTCGATGCTGGCTGGCGGTATTTCTGCAAGCGCTGAAACCACCATTCCGCACGTTGCCTACATTGATCCGAGCGTACACATCGTATGGGACGGCACGGACGACATCCACGCATACTACAAGTACGGCGATATGAACCGTGACGGCGGTCTGAGCGAAGCTGACGTTGCGATCCTGCAGGCTTATGTCACAGGCACAAACCTGAATCCGACACTGCTGGTGTTCTCCAAAGACGATCCGACCTTCCGTCTGGCTGGCCGCCGCTACACCGAGAACAACTACATCCAGGTTTACGGCGATGTGAATTTCGATGGTGACATCAACATTCTGGATGTCATTGACCTTGCAACCCGCGTAGAGACCGGCGACATCGCCAATGTACCGGTTTACCGCTGCAGCTTCTATTAATCCTCCGATTCCCACGGCAAACCGAAAGCCATATTCCATCAGAAATACCCACCGGTTTCTTCAAAAACCGGTGGGTGTTTCGCATTCTTGTTAAGGCAATACCGCACAAAGGACAGCGCGTCAGATGCAAGCAGATGATGTGCTGAGCCGTCAGGCGGTCTTTGTGCGGTATTGCCTTAAATTTCAGGACTCATAGCAGGCAAAGATGCGGTTGACTTCCTTCTCCTCCTGCTTCTGCGTGAAGGCGCTTACGACCGGGCAAAGCACCAGACCAAACAGCATACAGAATGCGCCGGCATTCAGCGGAGAGGTCAGCGTGATCGGGATCGGCAGGGATGCGACCTTTGCGGTCAGCTCCGGGAACCATCCGAGCAGGAACAGGCAGGTGTGTGTGATGGTGAAGATCACCGCGAATCCGAAGCAAGCCCATACCGCTGCCGGTGTGATCTTCTTCGAGTACAGTCCCAGCATGAACGGTGCAAGGAACGAACCCGAAAGCGCACCCCACGAGATGCTCATGAGTGTCGTGATGTAGGCGTTCTTGTACGCTGCCATGATGACGGAGATCAGCAGGAATACCGCGATGAAAACACGGATGGTCAATACCTGCTTCTTCTCGTCCATCTCCTTGCCGCGCTTGGCAAGTGCCGGCTTGATGAGGTCAAGCGTCAGCGTCGAGCTCGATGTCATGACAAGGCTCGACAGTGTGGACATGGATGCCGACAGCACCAGTACCACGATCAGACCGATCAGAAATTCCGGCAGTGCGGCTTCCAGCATGGAGGGAACGATCGCGTCATATTCGAGCTTGCCGTTCGGGAGGACATTGATGAGCGCCTTGGAAGTATCGGCTGCGTCCGTTGTGGCGAACAGTCTGCCGAAGCCGCCGAGGAAATAGCAGCCGCCGGATACGATCACTGCAAATACCGTCGAAATGATCGTGCCGCGCTTGATGGCTGCGTCGTCAGAGATCGAGTAGAACTTCTGGATCATCTGCGGCAGTCCCCATGTGCCGAGGGATGTCAGTACCACAACGCCGAACAAATCCAGCGGATGCGGCCCGAACAGAGAACCCAGTGTTCCGGTATTTCCGTCGTCGTCGGGGATGAGGTTCAGGGTGTCGATGGCATTCGAGAAGCCGCCGGCTTTGTTCAGGACGGTGAATACCACCGCGAGAATACCGATCAGCATGATGATGCCCTGCACGAAGTCATTGAGTGCCGTCGCATGGAAGCCGCCTGCAATGACATAGATCGCGGTAAAGACTGCCATGATGATGATGCAGTAGATATACGGCACACCGAGCGAGGATTCAAACAATCTCGACAGACCGTTGTAAACGGAAGCCGTGTAGGGGATCAGGAACAGGAACACGATCAGGGAAGCGGCGATCTTGAGGCCCTTTGAGCCGTAGCGCTTCTCGAAGAATTCCGGCATGGTGGTGGCATCGAGCTCCTTGGTCATGGTGCGAGTGCGTCTGCCGAGGATGAGCCAGGCCAGCAGAGAGCCGATGAGCGCATTGCCCAGACCGATCCACGCCGCGGAAGCGCCGTACTTCCAGCCGAACTGTCCGGCATAGCCGATGAACACGACTGCCGAGAAATAAGACGTGCCGAACGCAAACGCCGAGAACCACGGCCCGATGCTGCGTCCGCCGAGGACGAAATCGCTGACATTGCGAGTCTTGCTATGGCAGTATACGCCGATACCGACCATGACCAGCAAATACAGCACGAGGATCAACCACTTAACCATACTGCATTCTCCTTTTTCCTTTTACTTTGCATGCGTTGTGAAACTGAAATTTGCTTTTTCGCTTTAATGGTTTTATGCTTTTAGCTGTAAAAGCGTCAGTAATACTATTATAAACGATTCAGCTCCGTTTGTCAAGCGCGGATTCCACAAATTTTACGCTGCGGATTTATGCAGTTTGCTTAGGGTGGGCACACGGAAATCAATTTTTGGGGTTCTGTTAAGAGAACAAGCGCGTTTCTTTCCCCCCACCGCCATTAAATTGGAACAAATGTTTTGATTTTTTAACAAACAAAAGCTCCTGACATCCTGATATAATCCCCTTAGAGTAGACACACGAAAAAACAAAAGTGTGAAAACTCTAAGGGGGTTATTTTATGTCCAGACGAGGTAAGTTAACAGATGAAGAACGAGTAGCAGCCGTACAAGAGTATCAAGATGGAAAAGGAAGTTTCAAAGCAATAGGAGATAAATACGGTGTAACTGCTTATACCGTTCGATCCTTAGTAAACCGAGCAAACGCAGGTGGAATGGATTTTGTTAAAAGGTCAAGAAACAATAAGAAATACTCAGCAGAAACAAAGATCAATGCTGTTAAAGAGTATCTGTCGGGAAAATCAAGTCAGTTTGAAATATGCAAAAAATACAAAATAACAAGCAGAATACTTTTGCAAAACTGGATCTCATGGTATAATAATGGTAAAGACTTTAAAGAGCGCACACGCTCGGAAAGAGGAATTACCATGAACAAAGGCAGAAAAACCACGCAGGAAGAACGAGTTGAGATCGTAGCATTCTGTATTGAGCACGGCAAGGATTATGGGCTTGCAATGGAGAA
>JAFPXW010000014.1 GCA_017394565.1 Oscillospiraceae bacterium
ACTCGCGAGAAAAATGCCCTTGCCCTGTGCGCTTGCGGCAGTACCGATCCTTACATTGAGAATTGTCTGGACAGTTCGATCGGGCAGCAGGGCGTGATGAGCTGGATCTACGGGCTGCACGTCCTCAATAACGGGTACCACTGCGCCTATGACGTGAATTCCGTTGTCGATACACTGCTCTCGCTCCAGTATCCGGACGGCGGATGGGCGCTGTTCGGGGATTACGGCGACATTGACGTGACGGCGATGACTTTGCAGGCGCTTGCACCGCAGTATCCTTACCGCGGTGATGTGCAGGCGGCTGTCAACCGCGGCGTCGATTTTCTGTCCGAACGGCAGCAGGAGGACGGCGGCTACAAAAGCTTCGGCACGCCCAATCCCGAAAGCGCGGCACAAGTCCTCACAGCCCTGTCCGCGCTCGGCATCAACTGCGAAACAGACGCGCGTTTCATCAAGGGCGACCAGACGCTCATTGACGGCATCGTGAAATATCGCCTGCCCGACGGCAGTTTTTCGCATCTCGAAGGCGATGCCGCGAACGAGACCGCGACCGTGCAGGCACTGTATGCGTTCATCGCCTACAAGCGCATGATGAACGGTCAGCCGCCGCTGCTTGTTTTCGACCACAAGCAGACAGCCGCCCTTCCGGCGGAAACGGCTGCACCGGCACAGACGGCTCCGGCAAATCCCGGAAAGCAGGAAACGGCAGTTTCCGGAGAAATTCCCTTCACCGGCACATCGACCGCAGTCACGGCGATGACAGCAATTTCCACCGGGATCTCCACACAGATCACCACGACAACCACGGTCACAAATTCAGCCGTCACCTCCGGTACGGCCGTTCCGGCGACGACCTTCACGACCGTCACCACAACGACCGACCGGAAGGAAATGCACCTGACGCAGGAAACGCTCCAGAATCCCCCGTCCCCCCACGGCGGCACCGGCTACAAGCCTATCGCATCTGCGGTCATTCTCGGAATCGGCGGCATTGCGTGTCTTGTGCTGGTCGTGCTGCACAGGCGAACTGGCAAGAACTTCCTGTTTGTCGGGATCCTGACGGCGGCAGGCATTGCGGTCATCTGGCTGACGGACATTCGCAGTGCGGAGGACTACTACAGCGGTGCGGCTGTCCACAAGGAACATCCCATCGGCACGGTCACGCTTGAAATTCGCTGCGACACCGTCGTCGGGAAGTCGGATGCGGACTATATTCCGGCGGACGGCACGATCCTGGCGCCTACGGTCTTTGAGATCGAGGAGGGCGACACGGTGTTCGACATCCTGATGGAAGCCGCCCAGACCTACGGCATCCAGGCGGAGAATTCCGGCGGCAGCGGCAATGCCCACGGCATGGTCTATATTTCCGGCATCGGGTATCTGTATGAATTTGATTTCGGCGATCTGTCCGGCTGGGTTTACCACGTCAACGGCATCACGCCGTCACGCGGCTGCGGCGAATACGTCCTGTCCGACGGCGACCGCATCGAATGGCTGTACACCTGCGAACTCGGACGCGATCTGGATGAGGTATACGAACCATGAGGACGTTTTCCGACCTGAATCCCATCACGCTCGCGGTGTGGTTTTTGTCTGTTGCCGGGATCTGTATGTTCTGCAATTTTCCTGTCGTGACGGGACTCTCGCTCATGGCGGCCGTGGTCTTTTTCCTCGTGCGCAACAAAACTGCACACCGAAAAACGCACCTGTTTTTTGCGGTGTTGTTCCTCGTGCTGGCGCTCGTCAATCCCCTCATGTCCCACAACGGCGTGACGGTGCTGTTCGTGCTAAACCACAACCCCGTCACCCTCGAAGCGACGCTGTACGGACTGAATTCGGCGGTGATGATCGTCGGGGTGCTGTATTGGTTCCGGTCGATGACACAGATCATGACAAGCGAAAAACTCCTGTACCTCACCGGCGCTCTGTCGCCGAAGCTTTCGCTCGTGCTGTCGATGTCGCTGCGGTTCGTGCCGCTGTTTGCCAGGCAATCGGAAAAGATCGGGCAGTCGCAGAAAGCCCTCGGACTTTACAAAGAGGACAATGCCCTCGACACCATCCGCGGAAAACTGCGTGAATTCTCCGTCCTCATCACCTGGGCGCTCGAAAACGGCATCATCACCGCGGACAGCATGGAATCCCGCGGCTACGGCATCGGACGCCGGTCGCAATTCCGGACGTTCCGGTTCACGCGGATCGATGCCCTGCTGACGCTCCTGACGCTCGCGCTGACCGGCCTCTGTGCGGCGGCGATCGGTACGGGGGCGCTGACATTCGGATTCTATCCGGCGCTGTGCATCGAACGCTGGGATTCCCTGAGCATCGCCGGGATCCTCGCATTTGCGGCGCTTGTGCTGCTCCCGACCATCATCGAACTGGAGGTGAACCTGCGTTGGCGGTTTTTGACATCGCGCATCTGAATTTTTCGTATCCCGAATGTCCTGCGCCTGCCCTGCAGGACATCTCTTTGCAGCTCAAACAAGGCGAATTCGCAGTCCTTTGCGGTGCGACCGGCAGCGGAAAATCGACCTTTCTCCGGATGCTCAAACGGGAACTGACACCGCTTGGGGACATTTCGGGCGAGGTGCAGTTTCACGGCAAGCCGCTCTCCGCGCTCGATGACCGGACTGCCGCGTCCGCCATCGGATTCGTCATGCAGAAACCCGAACAGCAGATCGTGACCGACAAGGTCTGGCATGAACTGGCGTTCGGGTTGGAAAATCTGCACCTGCCGCAGCGTGAAATGCAGCGAAGGATCGCGGAAATTGTAAGCTATTTCGGCATCGGCGACTGGTATCACCGCGAAACTGCCGACCTGTCCGGCGGACAGAAGCAGCTCCTGAATTTAGCGGCAGTACTTGCCATGCAGCCGGAAGTCCTCATCCTCGATGAACCGACGGCGCAGCTGGATCCGATCGCGGCGGCGGAATTCATCACGACGCTGCACCGGCTTTGCGAGGACACGGGACTGACCATCCTGATGGCGGAGCATCGTCTGGAGGAAGCGGTTCCCGTCTGCGACCGGCTTCTGGTGATGGAACACGGCCGATTACTTCTGAACGGAGAGCCGCGTAAGGTCCTTGCCGCGCTTTCCGAAAAGCCGGAGCTCCTCTGCGCCATGCCTGCCGCGGCACGGCTTGCCTGTGAGCTTTCGCACGAGGGGGATTGTCCGCTGACGGTGCGCGAGGGGCGGCGCTTTCTGCATGAGAATTTTAATAATTCCGTGCGTTCCCTGCCCTTGCCGGAAACGGCACCGACATCGGCGGCGGCGCTGCAATTCAAGGATGTCTGGCTTCGCTACGAGAAACAGGGCGCGGACATTCTGCGCGGCATGGCGTTTTCGGTGCAGACAGGTGAGATTTTCTGCATCCTGGGCAGCAACGGTTCCGGAAAATCGACAACCCTCCGCGCGGCGGCGGCCTTGCAAAAGCCCTGCAGCGGCGAGATCCGCGTGTTCGGAAAACCGCTGAAGACCTACAAAAACCAGTCGCTTTACCGCGAATGTCTGGCGATGCTGCCGCAGGATGTGCAGACGGTGTTCCTGCGCAATACGGTGCGTGAGGAATTGCAGGAATGTGGTGCATCCGATCCGCCGTTCCCGATGGAGCATCTGCTTGACCTGCACCCCTATGACCTGTCCGGCGGTGAACAGCAGATCGCGGCGCTTGCGAAAGTCCTCGCCGCAAACCCCAGGCTCCTGCTGCTCGACGAGCCGACGAAGGGCATGGATGCCGCGATGAAACTGCAATTTGCGGACATCCTGCGAAATCTGAAAGCCGATGGCAAGACCGTCGTGATCGTGACGCATGATGTGGAATTTGCGGCGATCTGCGCCGACCGGTGTGCGATGTGCTTTGACGGACAGATCACTGCGGTCGGGACACCGGGGGAATTTTTTGCCGGAAACAATTTCTACACGACCGCCGTCAGCCGCATCACACGGGGATTTTTCGACGGTGCTGTCACGCTGGAGCAAGCCGCCGCCCTCTGCCGGACAAACGGCAGAAAGGAGGCCGCCCCATGCTTGTGATCGAAAGCAAACCCTTGCGCTCCGTGATCCGGACTGTCGTGCCGTTCGTCATCGTGCCGGCGCTGGCCTTGTTCGGCGCCGTCGTCTTTGACCGCAAGCGGCACATCATCATTTCGATGGCGATCGCGGTTTTTGCCCTGCTGCTGTTCGCGTCCGGCTATGAACGGCGGTCGGTGGGGACACGGCGCATGGTCATTGCGGCCGTCATGACGGCGCTGTGCTTTACCGGACGCTTCCTCCCGATCCTGAAGCCGGTCGCGGCGCTGACCATCATCACGGCGCTCTACCTCGGCGGTGAAGCCGGATTTCTGGTCGGTGCGCTGTCGGCGATCCTCTCGAATTTCTATTTCGGGCAAGGGCCGTGGACGGCATTTCAGATGCTGGCGTGGGGCTTGATCGGGCTGATCGCTGGCATTCTCGCGAAACCCCTGAAGCGCAGTCTGCCGCTGCTGCTGCTGTACGGGCTGATCTCAGGGCTGGCGTATTCGTTCATCATGGATGTCTGGACAGTGCTGTGGTATGCGGAACGGTTCGACTGGTCGCTGTATCTGAGCGCCCTTGTCACCGCGATCCCGTATACGGTGTCGTATGTGATCTCGAATGTGCTGTTCCTTGCGGTACTGGCCAGACCGTTCGGAGAAAAGCTCGGACGTGTGCAGAGGAAATACGGGATTTAGGCGAATCATGCCTTGAGTAATGTGTTTTTTGAAAATACGGTTACATACTGTTTGATCTTAGAAAAGACACCGCCCCGAAGCACTTCAAAATGCTTCGGGGCAGATCTTCTATAGGGAGAAATCGTCATTTCGATACTGTGACGGTATAGCCGCCGTCCGATCCCTCGCCGATGGTCACGGTGTAGCCGGTGTCGATGGTCTGGTCGCCGTTGGCATCGTAGCCTGCGAAATTGCTCGTGCCAAAGCGGATCGTATCGCCGGTGTGGTAGAATCCGCTGCCGTCATTGACCAGACGCAGCACGCGGATCTTGTCGTCGCCCATGTAGAACTCCGAGAAATTATCATACTTGAACGCGGTGCCGTTCACCTCCGCCTGCACATGGAAAATGCGCACGCCGGCATCCTCTGTATACATATCTGCATTGTTGCCGGTACGCGAAACGGCTTCGATCAGGAAGTATTCCGAGGTGTAGTCTCCCTCATTTCCCGTGATCGGCAAAATCAGACAGCTTCCCTCCTGCGAGGCATCCGCGAGGCGGAAGGTCTTTTGCCCCTTGCCGGTGTAGGTATCCACCTGCAAGTCCGTTAGCCAGCCGTACATCAGCTTCGAGAAGCTGCAAAAATCGCCGATGGAATCATCCATGCGCTCGAATCCGGCTTCGCCATGCAGTCCCTCGTAATCGTCATTGCCGTATTTGTAGTAATCCGGCAGTCCGATCGAATGTCCCATCTCGTGGATGAGTGTCTGCTTGAGGTAGGTCATGTCCTGCGCATTCGGCATCACGTCCATGATGATGTAGCTGGTCAGCCTCATGTTGTCCACAGTGAAATACGGGTTCTGATACCATGTGCCGGTGCAGCCGTACCAGTACTGCTTCATCGCATCCGACGCATTGTCCAGCGGAACGGTGAACGAAATGCAGTCGATCACGCCGTCGCCGTTGCCGTCGTAGTCCTGATAGTTGATCTGACTGTCAAGTCCCTGCAGGACTTCCATGACCATTTTCTCGTATTCGTACTGTCCCTGCGAGTAGTCCGCCATATTGCCCTTGCAGGTGTAGCGATACACATCGCCGTCGATGTGGAGATTGCCGTAGGAGGCGCGGTCGTACCATGCGGTCACACTCTCGTAGGGTGCCGCCGTTCTGCCGTTTCCGTAGAGTTCCTCACGGATCTGGTCGGTGGTGTAGGCCGTGTCAAGGTATTTGGCATCCGCAAAATCCACATAGACATTCAGCATCTTAACATCGCCCGTGGAAGGCGTTGCCGTACCGAACTGCTCCACGACGGACGGGAGCAGTTTTCCGCGCGGGATCGGCGTTTCCGGCGTCAGGAGCATCCGCTTCATCATCGCCAGATCGTACACGTCGATCACGCTGTCCTGCACCACATCGCCAGCCTGCCAGTCGGCCAGGTGAACGTCCTGCACGCCCAGCAGCCATTTCTGCATGGCAACAATATCCAGCGTACTGAACACACCGTCTGCATTGACATCGCCTGCGATGCCGGTGGAGTATTCTGTTTCCGTGGGGAGTGTGGGATCGGGCGTTTCCGGTGTGACAGCCGAAAGGTCAAAGCGTCCGGACTCGGATTTGAGCTTGCTCCATGTGTATTTCAGGAACCACTGGTCAAAGGTATTGATATAACTGCAAGAACCTGCCATCATGATGGAATTCTCGCCGCCGGGGAAACCGCCGACCGGAAAACCATCCGATTCGCCCTCACCGCCGTAATAGTCCGGAAAACCGAATCCGTGCCCCATTTCATGCAGGAGGATGTGTTCGCTGGTCGTGCCGTTCAGAAGCCCCATGATCGACTGGTCGGACAGGATCTGCCCGTAATGGTAGCCGTAGCCGCCCATATTGATCATGCCGGTGATGCCGTGGAGGTACATATCATAGCGATTGTTGTAATCGCCGTTGTAGCTCCAGTTTTTGTCCGACCAATGCACATAGCGCGAAAGATCGGTCGGTTCTGCCGGCTGGATCGCCGGAACGCTGGCATCGCCCATGCCGGAGGAGATCATGTCATCGCGCAGCCACGAATTTGCCGTATCGGTGTAAACCACTTCATCCGGCTGACGGTCGAGAATGCAGCTTTCGTCGAGAACGGCGTACCCCACGACGTTCACATTGACGTGCGTGAACGGCCATTCATCATAGCCGATGAGGTGATCCGTCCACTGGTTGACTGCTTTTTCGAGCATTTCTGGCAATTTCCGGCGCTGCTCCAATGTGATCGGCTCGTAGGACTGCCAGAGCAGGATATAATTGAGCGTGCCGTTTCCGGCTACGATCTGATCGTAGATGGTTGCCCATGCTTCGCAGGATTTTTCGGGTTCGATGCGGTTCTGCCAGATCCAGTCGCAGGCATTGCGGTAATCCTGCGGCATATCGGACAGGCTTTCTGCACAAGCCGTCAATGTATACGGCGTTTCTCCTGCAAACGTCTGCGGCAGGGTTTCTGCTGTCAGCATCATGGCAGCAGACAGGAACGCTGCTGCAAATTTCATCCATTTTCTCATCATTCTGTCCCCCTTAACCGCGATCACTCAGCAAAAGCCCCTTCATCCGTCCCAAATCATACACATCCAGTACCCCGTCCTCGTAAATGTCGCCTGCCTGCCAGTCCGGCAAGGTCGTTTCCGGCACAGCATGAAGCCATTTCTGGAGCAGGATCACATCGCGCAGATCCAGTACCCCGTCTGCGGTAATGTCGCCCTGTGTCTTATGGGAATTCTGCAAAAGGGTGAGTTCGCTGACCGCCACGATCTGACGTTTTTCGTCGAGTGTCATGCGGATCTTCACACGGTCGCCGGATTCGTAATGCGACAGATTCCGGCTTTCGTCGTTCTGGTAGTACGCCGTTCCGCGGAATGCGTAGCTTCCCTGCGATGCGAAATACACCGTACCGCCATCACCGTCAAATTCCACAGAAGTGATCGTATCCTCGAATTCGACTTCCGTTGTCTGAGGCGTTTCGGTCGTGGGGTCAGTCGGAAGTTCGGTTGTCGGTTCAGTCGGGGATTCAGATGCCGGTTCTGTGGTTTCCGGCTGTGCATTGGCAAGGTCGAATCTGCCGGCTTCGTCCTTGATCTTTGTCCACATATAGCGCAGCATCCAGCCGTCGAAATTCGTGATCTTCGCGGACGAGCCGGCCATCATGATGGAGTTTTCTCCGCCCGGAAATCCGCCCGGCGGAAAGCCGTCGGATTCGCCCTCGCCGCCGTAGAAATCCGTCATGCCGAAGCCGTGACCGATCTCGTGTTCGAGAACGTGCAGACTGCCGTTTTCGATCATGCCAAGATACGCGGTATCAGAGAGCCGCTGCCCCCAGTCGCCGCCGCATCCGCCGATATCCGGAAAGCCCTGCGTTGCCCACATATACATATCGAACCGCTTGTCCAGACCGCCGGGGTATTCGTAACCCGTGTCCATGAAGTGGTCGAAACGCGAGAGTTCCGACGGTGCATAGGGCTCCTTGTCGGGGATGGTATCGCGCCCGTTCGTGGTGTCGTACTGCGCATCATAATAGCGCGTGTCGGTGTAGACGATCTCGTCGTCATGGAGATCGAGCAGGCAGCTTTTGTCGATGACCGCCCAGCCGACGACTTTGACCTCGATGTGGTCATACGGCCAGTTTTCGTACCCGACGAGCCAGTCGTTCCACGCATTGATGCAGTCGGACAGCATTTTCTCGAACTTCTGGCGCTGTTCGTAGGTGACGGTGCGGTAGGACTGCCACTTCACGACGTAATGGATCGTACCCTTGCCGGCGACGATCTGGTCGAAAATGGTGTTCCGGCGTGCGGTAGACTGCTCGCGTTCGATGCGGTTCTGCCAGATCCAGTCCGCCGCATACTGAAAGTCCGACGGCAGATCGGAGATGCTGACGGCCGAGGCGGTCAGCGGCGTGAAGCTTGCGGTCTTGACCTGTGCCGTCACCGGTGCAAGGCAAAGCGTCGCTGCCAGCAATGCAGCGATCCATCGTTTGGTTTTCATCATCTTCAGTTCCCCCTTGTAGGCTTCTCATCTTTTTTCTGTGAAATTAACATAATTATTAACTTCTTGTATAATATTATTGTACACCATAAACAAGGTTTTGTCAATTGAATATTGTCTGCCTTGCAGAAATCTATTTACAATCCAAAGCGTTTGATTGTAAAATTGTCTTGCATTTATGAGACGATCATGCTATAATAGAATCAGACAAGACTCTATGCAAGGCAGGTGTTCTTCATGAAAAAACGTCCCCTGATCGGCCTGATCAGTCCTGTTTTAGCCAGAAATCATACCCGGAATATCGTCCGCGGCGCCATTGCACAGGCACACGGCTGCGGATGCGATGTCATCGTGCTGGCACCGCTGATCCATTTCACCTACTGCACGAAGGATCACGCGGCCGCTGAGGAGGACATCTTCTCACTGATCGGATCCGGCGGCTTTGACGGGTTTCTCTATATCAAGGACGATACCACGATGGGAAGCGAGGTCATCCGGCGGCTGGAGGAACGGCTGGTGCAGTCGCATCAGTACGTCATGACCGTCGACGAGCGCGAGCATCCGGTCTTTGACAGCACACAGTATGACGATTATGACGACTTCGGCAAGGTCGTCGCGCATCTCATCGACGTTCACGGCTACCGGAAGATCTACTGCCTGACCGGGCCTGCGGACAGCTTTCAGGCGCGGACACGGCTTCGCGCCTATCAGGACAAAATGTCGGAGCATGGGCTTTTTTATGATGAAAGCTGCTATACCTACGGCACCTTCTGGGTGGATTCTGCCATGGCGTATGCAGAATCGCTGCTCTCCGGCGAACGCGCCATGCCGGAAGCCATTGTCTGCGGCAACGACATCATGGCGATGTCCCTCATCAAGACCTTGCAGGCAGGCGGCATCCGTGTGCCGGAGGATGTGGCGGTGACGGGCTATGACGGCTTCCCGTTTTCTGCCAATGTGGAGGTCACGCTGACGACCTACGCACGCAATCACTTTCAGCTCGGTGCAGATGCCGTGCGGCGGCTGTTCCGGAATATGACCGGCATCGTTTGCAGCAAGGTGCGCCGTCCGGACAGCGGCTTGCTGATCGGCAATTCCTGCGGCTGCACCAGCATCCCGGCAAGGCAGCTGCTGCCCGATGCGTCTGCCGCCGTCCCCAAGATGTGGGAGGAGGACGTGTTTGCGGATGATATGGCGTTTGACCTGTCGCTGGCGGAATCTGTGCCGGACGCCCTGCACCGCGCACTCCGGCACAGCAGGATCCTCTATCAGGTCAAGGGATTGCAGATCTATCTTTTCGGCAAGCAGGATGCGCTCCATCTTGCGGCATCCTGCGGCTCGGACGGGATGCCGGAGCCGCTTTCCCCGACACAGCCTGCGGTGACGGCGGCGCCGCAATTTCTGCGCGGTAGTGATGCGCCGGAGGTGCTGTTCCTCTCGCCTCTGCATCTGCATCGGCAGCGCTTCGGGATGATCGCGCTGTCGTTTGAAGCGCCTGACCGGGTGTATGACAGGAATTATCTGCATTTTGTCTCCACCCTGGAGGCCACGCTTGCGCGGTTTCAGGAAATGCCGCCCGAACCGGCACTTTCCGGATCTGCGATCCTCCGGAACACAAGGCTTGGGCAGATCAGTACAAAGCTTCACAAAGTCCACGAGAATCTCACGAATGCTCCGGAATTGCAGTGGTCGGTCGAGATGCTCTGCCTCGAGACCGGACTGCCGCGAAGCACCTTGCAGAAGCACTACAAGGAACTGTTCGGCGTGAGCATCTTCGAGGATCTGATCCGGATCCGCGTGGAGCGAGCGAAGCAGCTTTTACAGGACACCAGCCTGTCGCTGACGGAAATTTCGGCTCGGTGCGGCTATACGACGGAGAGCTATTTTATGAAGCAATTCAAGAAGCTCACCGGCATGACGCCGTCAGAATACCGGCGCTCGCTCCGGTAGGCGTGCTATCAGGATGGATCACAAGGGAATCTATTTCCGGGGATAGCCGGCGCAGGGGGCTCCCACCGGGGTGGAGAAATGCCGGGCATCGCCAAGCAGGGTGGCTCCCTACGGGGTGCAGGGGGCGCAGCCGCCTGCATAAAAAGCCCCCTC
>JAFPXW010000134.1 GCA_017394565.1 Oscillospiraceae bacterium
CCGGACTGTTTTCAAAATTCACCCCTTGCAGAGCGCCTTCGATTTAGGGGATTTCGCCCGTTGCGACGGGCGACAAGGGGCTTTGCTCCCTTGACCCCTACCAACTTTTTGAAAAAAGTTGGATCAAAAACTTTTAAGTTGCCTTCGGCTTTAAAAGGGTAGCTCCGCGCCAAGTTTCGTGACCGTTTCCAATGCGAGCTTCATCATATCGGTGAAACCGGTCTGCCGTTCCTCTGCGCTGGTGAATTCCTGCCGCAGAGGGCAATCGGAAACGGTACAGATACACAATGCATCCCGTCCGGCACGGGCGGCGTTCATATAGAGTGCGGCGGATTCCATCTCGATGGCAAGCACGCCCATTTTCTGCCATTTTGCGAGGGAATCGGCATCGTCATAGAACATATCGCTCGAAAAGAGATTGCCGACTTTCGCCTTGATGCCGAGTGCCTCCGCGGTTTCCGCGGCAGTCCTCAGCAAGCGGAACGATGCGATGGGTGCGTAATTTCCTGGCAATCCGAACTGTACGGCATAATTGCTGTTGGTGCAGGCGCCCTGACCGAGGACGATATCGCGGAGCTTGACCTCCTCTGCGACACCGCCGGCGGTGCCGATGCGGATGATATTCTGCACATCGAATTCATGGTACAGCTCATAGGAATAGATGCCGATGGACGGCTGCCCCATACCGCTGCCCTGAACGGACACGGGCACGCCGTGATAAGTGCCGGTAAATCCGAGCATACCGCGGATCTCGTTGACACAGCGGACGTTTTCGAGGTAATTGTCCGCGATGAACTTGGCTCTCAGCGGATCACCCGGCATGAGAACGGTCTTGGCGTAATCGCCCTTGTTTCCTTGCAGATGTGGTGTTGACATAGGAATCCCCCCAGAATTAATTTTTTGAGTTCGTAGTGCGTAGTTCGTAGTTCGTAGTTATGGTATCGCCTTGCGGCGATGTTTTTTAAATAGTTCACTCGTCACTAAAAAACTACCAACTAAGGGAGAGTTTCTCTTAGTCAAAAGTGTTTAGTTTTCAGTAAATCAAATTAAAATCCGTCCGGCGCAGCCGGACACCGAAACTACGCACTACGCACCACGCACTACGCACTTGAAACGCGCGCGCGTCACGCGCGTTTGAGCCGTTTCGCCGCTTTCCCCACGATCCCCAGCACCATCTTGACCGCCGAGAAATTGAACATCAGCATGAAGGCCAGCAGGATGATCTGCACCGGCAGGTACCACGAGGGTTCTTTGATAGCGAGGAGGCTCATGGCGAACAGGACGGCGACATTCAGGAAAAATCTGCCGTGGCTCACCTTGAAATAGATCAGCTTGCGCGTGTCCACGATACGCACGAGATAGCATACGAAATAGCTTGCAAACGTCGCGATGACCGCACCGTGGATGCCCCATCTGTAGATCAGCAGCACGTTCAGGATGATGTTCGTGCCGGCGGCGATGAGGGCTGTCCACATACTGTGCGAGGTCTTCTGCGTCGCGACGTACACGCTCGACAGGAATTGGTTGAAGCTCATCATCACCACCGCGATGATGAGGACCGGTGTGTACAGGTAACAGCGTTCGTATTCCGGATAGGTGCTGTAGTCGATGATGAGCGCGGACAGCAGTTTCACAAAGAAGATCATTGCCGCCGCACCGAGGAACATGAATGCCTGATATGCCGAAAAGATGCGGTAATAGAACACGCTCTTGTCCTTGGAATCGTTTTCGGTGATGGCGGACATATTCCACGCCTGAAAGAAGATGGTCGAGACCATCGAGATCAGGTTCGGGACTTTCGAGGCGTATTCGTAGATACCTTGCGCTTCCTTGCCGACATCAGGGCTGACCGCGTAGCCGTCCATGTACTGCACGAACAGACGGTCGGAGAAACCCGTGATGATCCAAAGCACCGCCGTCGGGATCATCGGGATCGCGAACCGGAGCATGGTCTTGATGACATCGGGGTTATAGGCGCGGCGGAAATCAAGGAATTTCCAGTTTTTTGCGACGATCCAGAGGAACACGCCGGAGAGCGTGTCCGCGAGGATGCTTGCGAGCATGAAGCCCTGCACGCCCATGTGGAGGTTGGCGATGAACACCACATTGAAGAAAAAGAGCGTACACGTTGCCAGAATGCCGTCGAGTGCGAACAGCCGTGTCATATCGCGCGACCGGACGAACTGCTGGGACAGCTGCCGGAAGCCCGACGCGATGATGAATGCGATCAGGTATGCTAAGAATCCCTCTGTATAGGGCAAAATTCCCAGAAGCGGCGAACACAGCAGGAGGATCGCCATGCCGATGCCCTCGATGATGCACGCGGAGGTGAACACCTCGCGCTTGTCGAATTCGCGGTCAAGTCCGTAGCGGATGACGGCTTCGGCGATGGAGAACGTGACGATGGGAATGATGAAATTCGCGGTCTGCTCGAGCAGGGATTTCGTCGCGGTATCGCTGGGGTTGATGTTGGCGGAATACAATCGTGTCAGCAGCAGCAGCAGGATCTTCGATCCGAAGCTGCCGATGGCAAAAATGGCGGTATTCTGCGCCAGTTTTTTGTATTTATTCAAGACTTGCAGTTCCTTTCGATTTGCTGTATCTTATATTATAGCAGATTTCACGGAAAAAGGGAATACCTTTTTTGCAAATTCTCGCAGATGACGGAAAATTCACGCATTCTCCCACACAGTAAGCGCCCCGCCGAAAACGAATTCGTATAACTTTGATACAAAACCTCTGTTCAATTTGGGCAAAAGTGCGAAATCGGGAGCGTTTCGCCGTGAAATCGTTGACAAATCAGCAATGGATTGTTATAATAAAATATGAACTCTGCATGAACAGAGTATTTTTCATTTGAAATTTAAAACCATGTTTTTTAGGAGGGTATTTATCATGGGACAGAAGTCTAAGCTTACTGCTGGTCTGCTCGGCATTTTCCTCGGCGGCTGGGGCATCCATCGTTTTTATCTCGGCTACACCAAAATGGGCATCATCCAGATCGTTGTCACACTGGTCACTTGCGGCATCGGTTCGATCTGGGGGCTGATCGAGGGCATCATGATCCTCTGCGGACAGACGATCACCACTGACGCAGACGGCAATCCGCTGGGCGACTGATCCTGAGAGAGCGTAGGATCCTATGGAACAGAAATCGAAAGTCGTTGCCGGTCTGCTGGGCATTTTCCTCGGCGGTCTGGGTGTACACCGGTTTTATCTCGGTTACACGAAGATGGGAATTTACATCATCCTGTCCGACCTGCTCTGCGGTATCGGTTCAGTGTGGGGCCTGATCGAGGGCATCATGATCCTCTGCGGCTCCGGCATCACCACCGACGCAAACGGCATCCCGCTGAAAGACTGACATACACACGAAAATAGCAAAACCCTCCGGAACGCCCATTCCGGAGGGTTTTTTGCGTGGACTACATGGCATACTCACTTGCCATGTATGGTATATCACAAAGCCGCCGCTTTGTCAAGCCTTTTCTGCAATTACTTCTTCAATGTGCCGTGCGACATGGCCTTGAGGTAGGCATGGATGAAGCCGTCGAGGTCGC
>JAFPXW010000135.1 GCA_017394565.1 Oscillospiraceae bacterium
ATATCGAAAGTGATCGAAAGCGAGGTCTTACCCATGAATCCAGTGCCAGTGACCGCGGAAACAGCCCTGCGCAACGAGATCGCCTCTGCGGAGATGGAGGGCTACCGGTTTGAGCCGGAGGAGATCGAGCTGGTGAAGGCCTGCCTCGGCGGCGAGATCACCTATCAGACGTTCCTGGAGCGCGTCCTGCGCCAGCCGGGCGTCTGCCAGTAATGGGCGTGTATTCCGTGCAGGGGACGCCGAAATATTGCTACCCCGGCACGACTGTCCTCATCAACCGGCTCGGTCTGCGCGACCAGGAGGAGCTGGATCGTGTGGAACGTCAGATCGTTCTGCTCAAAAGCACGATCGCTGAACGGGAAATGCCCTTCACGGCGGTCGATTTTCTATATTACCTCGACCTGCACCGGATGCTGTTTGGCGAACTGTATGACTGGGCCGGGCAGATCCGCGACATCGACATCACCAAGAAGGGCACCGTTTTTTATCCGGCGCGTGACATCGAACGCCTCGGGGAACTGCGGTTCCGGCGGCTTGCAAGGGAGAATTACCTGTGCGGTCTGGAACGTGCAGCATTTGCGGAGGCACTGGCGGAGCTTTACCACGATCTGAATATGCTGCACCCCTTCCGCGAGGGCAACGGCCGGACGGAGCGCCTCTTTCTGACGCTGCTCGTGCGCCATGCCGGGTACGCGATCAGCTTTGCGGAGTGTGACCGCGACCTGCTGAACATCGCCGCCATCCGCGCCGCCCAGGGCGACCTGAGCCTTCTGCGCGAGGTGCTGTCTGATATGATCCATGAAAATCACAACCCCTGAGATTAGGTTCTCAGGGGTTCAGCTTGTCAAAAGAGTCTGTTTTCTGGTGAAAGCGCACCGGGGAGTGCCCCACCCCAACCCCTCCCCCAGTGGGGGAGGGGCTATATTGCGGGGGCTTCGCCCCCTGCACCCCGATCGGGGCTGCCACCCCAGATTCTGCAAAAACACTTTTTTGACAGCCTGAACCCCTGAGAGTTTAAGTTCTCAGGGGTTTCTTTATGTAAGTCATGTCACGCGCTGACACCGCGGCTGATCAGCTCCACGAATTCTTTCTTCGGGATGGGGCGCGAGAAGAAGTAGCCTTGCAGATAATCGACGCCCAGCTTGTTCAGCAGGTCGATCTGCGACTGCGTCTCCACACCCTCCACGAGGATCAGACGGTGCATCTGACGCACCATGCGGATCGTGTTCTCCAGCACGATGCTGCCGACTTCGCCCTTTTCTGCGCTCCAGAGGATGCTCTTGTCGATCTTCACGACGTCGAAGTCCAGCTTGAAGATGGATTCCATATTCGAGTAGCCCGTGCCGTAGTCGTCCATCGAGAAGTGGTAGCCCTCGCGCTTGAGGTTGGTCACGATGTCGGACAGCACGCCGTAGTCGCTGGCGGCCACGGATTCTGTGATCTCGAAATTGATCTGGTTCTTGTCAATGCCGACTTCCTCCGCGATATGGTTGATCTTTCGGATGAAATCCGGCTGCATACAGTGCAGGACGGAGAGGTTGACATTGACGCAGTCCATGTGGTAACGGCTGGGAATGCCGCTTTTCAGGAACAGGCACACCTCGCGGAACACGAACGTGTCCAGCGCGTCCACCATTCCCATCTGCTCCGCGACGGGAATGAATTCGTCCGGAAAGACATTGCCGATGACCGTGTCGTGCAGGCGGATGAGGGCTTCCGCACCGTGCAGCCTGCCGTCCAGGTAGTAGGTCGGCTGGTAGTAGACCTCGAAATTGTTCTCCGTCAGACCGCGGTTCACGGCTTCCTCCACCGCCACGCGGCGCATCAGGTAGTCGAGGTCACTGTCGGTGAGGACCTTCTTTTCGAGGGATTTCGGCAGCGGCTGGTCGGCCATCGCCATGACATCCTCGACGGTCTTGAGCTGTCCGGGGACAGGGGAGACGAGGATGACGGCCTTCAGGGGGATCTCCGTGCCGCGGAATTCAAACGATGTCTCGAAGCGTTCGCTCAGCTTCCGGACGATCTCGTCCGTGTGGGGGATCTGCTTGTCACCCAGCAGGAGGACGAAACATTCCTGCGTGGCGTTGTAGATCTGGTAGCGCGGCACGACGGACTTCAGGAAATCCGCAACGACCTCCGACAAGAGGTCGGTATTGAGCGAGCCGGTCGCACGCTGGATGATCTCGGGATTGAGGATCTTGACGCCGACCACGGTCATGGCGTGCTTGTTGACGAGGTGACCGTGGATGTCGGTTTGCAGCGCCTTGCGGTTGTAGAAGCCGGTGTCGATGTCGATGCGGTCATCCTCGTTCTCGATGGCGATCATGACGCCGAGGAGTCCGAGGGATTCCGCGAACAGCTCCGAACGGATCCGGCTGTTGATGAGCTGCAGCACCACGCCGGCGGCGACCATCAGGAAGAAGTACACCATCGCAAGCTGCCGTTTCCGAGTCAGCGCACGCCACGAGGTGAACAGGATGACCGCTGCAAAGACATAATAGAACAGCGCCGCGACATAGATGGCATACACGCCCCACCCGCGGTGGAACACGCCATCCGCGTCAATGGTGTAAACCCAGCGCGTCACGGGATTGAGGATGGCGATGGCTTCCGTCAGGAAGAACATCAGACCGGTGAGAAAATTTGACCATACTGCGATCTTTCGCTGACGCCCGACTGCCAGGATGACGTACATCGAGAAGAACGGGCAGAGCATCGAGTGGATGATGAAATAGAGATACTCCATGAAATCGCGCGTCTGTTGGTCGTCCAGCATGACGGCAAACGAAGCTGTGATGGAGGTCACGATATTGGTCAGCAGGATGGCGTTGACCAGGAGGAAGAATTTGTTCTGGAGTTTGTCGGTGCGCTGCTGCACGAATGTGAACAGCAGGCAGGTGAAGGTGACGATCGCTGAAACGACATACATTTGAATTTTAAATAGTTCGATTTCTAACAATTTTGCCGCCCCCTTTCGCTGGAATGGATGGCGTGATTCAGCAATTCTATTATACCATACTGAGAGTAGAATTGTCAATAGAAAACTGCAAAGAAAGGGGGAAAAAAGAGGGAACTCCCGATATTTTCTATACCGGGAGTTGATTTACAGATGGAATTAACAAAATTTTACAGAGCAGCCTTGATGGCAGCGAGCAGCTCGTCATAGGTCTCATAAGCCGGCAGTTCCGGATGGTCAGCCTTGATCTGCTCGGTGCTCTTGAACAGGAAGCCGGCCTTGGAAGCCTGGATCATGCCGAGGTCGTTGTAGCTGTCGCCGGAAGCGATGGTCTGGAAGC
>JAFPXW010000136.1 GCA_017394565.1 Oscillospiraceae bacterium
AGCAGACACAGATTCCTCCGCAACTTCCGGTTCGATGACTGCTTCGGTTTCTTCGGTCATTTCCGGCTCTGCTGCGGCGATTTCCTCCGTCACCGCTTCTTCCTCGGTCGCTGTTTCCTCAGCAAGTTCCTCGGCAGCAGCTTCCTGCGCCTCGTGCTTCTTGCTGCCGAAATGCCACCAGCCCTTCTTTTCGGGCTTTTCGGGCTTTTCCTCGGTAACGTCCGGCTCGGAGGCTTCCTGCGATGCGGCAGTTTCCTCCGCGGCAGGAACCGCCGGACTCTCCGGCAGCTCCGGAAGTGCTTCGGTCTCCGCCTCGCCCTCGAGCTTGACATCCTGCGAATGATCGAACAGCGCACGGACGAAATCAGCATTATCAAATGTCTGTAGATCCTCGATCTTCTCGCCGACACCGACAAGCTTGACCGGGATGCCGAGTTCATTCTTGATGGAAACCACGATGCCGCCCTTTGCCGTGCCGTCGAGTTTGGTCAGGACGATGCCAGTGATATTCGCCACTTCGCTGAACAGACGTGCCTGCGAAACGGCGTTCTGTCCGGTCGTGGCATCGAGCACGAGCAGCGTTTCGATCGCGCAGCCCTCGGCCTTCTGCGTGAGGATGCGGTTGATCTTTTCCAGCTCATTCATGAGGTTTTTCTTGTTGTGCAGGCGGCCTGCGGTGTCGATGATGAGGACATCGCAGCCTCTTGCCGTCGCTGCCGAAATGCCGTCAAATACGACCGCACCCGGATCGCTGCCCTCGGCGTGCTTGACGATGTCCACGCCGGCTCTCTGCGTCCAGACCTCAAGCTGGTCGATCGCCGCCGCACGGAAGGTATCCGCGGCTGCGACGAGGACTTTCTTGCCCTGCTGCTTGAACTGGTGGCAGAGCTTGCCGATGGTCGTGGTCTTTCCGGCGCCGTTGACACCGATGACCATGATGACCGACGGTGTTGTCGAGAGGTTCAGCTCCACATCGTCGCCCATCATGTCGCCGATAATTTCCTCGATCAGTCCCATGATCTCCTGCGGATCTGTCACGCCTCGCTCCTTGACGAGTCCCCGCAGGCGCTCGCAGATCTCCACGGACGTATCCACGCCCATATCGCTCATGATCATGGTTTCCTCAAGCTGCTCGAACAGATCTTCGTCGATCTTCGTGAAGGAATTGAGGACACGGCGCATATTGTTCATCATCGCGTCACGGGTCTTTTGCAGTCCTTCTTTGATTTTTGAGAAAATACCCATAGTCATACCTCCTTATTGTCGATCAGATCGCATCAGAATTGCGTATTTTTCATAGTTTTCCGGTATTGCCGGAAGTTTCAGGAACGGGATCTGTTCCGTTCCTGCATAAAAGCATAGCCGGTTTTCTTCTTCCCGTATCACGATCGGATGGAATTTCGCACCTGTCACGCTGCACCAGCCATCGTGCGTTACATAACCGCAGCATCCGCTGACGATTATCATGACATCCACCAGCAGCATTCCCAGATAGCCCAGTCCACTGTTAACCGAACGCTGCGCTTTCAGATCGAGCCTTGTCAGATAGACCTCTGTCAGTTCTTCCATGTCCACAGAAGTGTCCTCCGGTTTATCGAGCTGTCCGATCTGCTCACTGATGCCGTACTGCTCCGCACGATGGATCTCCTGCCTGTATTTACCGGCATTGTAGAAATTCACAGCGGTTTCATAGATCATATACACGCTCATCAGAGCGATGAACAGCATCAGTGGTTTCTTCCAGTTGACATGAAAGCGGATGATGCTGCTTTTCTGTACGAATCCTCGCGTTTTCCGCATGGAAGTCAGCAGGTGGATCATCGCACCGATCCCCATGCAGAACAGCAGGATGGATTCTGTCTTATCCATTATGATATCCTCATGAAATAGAATTGGTTTCCAGCGCTTCCGGTTCTGCCATCAGCAATGCCAGACGTTCGCGTTCTTCCCAAGTGTCCGGCAGGGACAGCAGGGCGCGGTCGGAATCCTTCAGATAGAGCAGAAGCTTGCCGTTTTCCTCCTGAATGCGGACAGGGATGATGGTATCGCGGGTGATCCAGCACCAGCCGTCGCGCGTGATATAGCCGCCGACAGGCGTTCCCAGAATGCTCAGGCAGATCAGAAACACTCCGAAATGCTTCAGTGCGGCATAGACCGATGCACTGGCTTTCGCGTGCTGTGCCTTGATATAGAGCGCCGCTGTCCGTTCGCCGTCCGACAGGACATCTTCGGAGATGCCGGCTTTGTCCAGCACATATTCAATGCCGTGCTGCTCCACAAGTTCGGCTCTGTGCAGGTACACGCCGCGGTTATGCAGGCTCATACCTGCATTGTACAGGCACAGCACCAGCGAAAAGATGCACAGCAGATACCACGGCTTCACGGCAAATGCAAACCGCAGGATACCCGATGCTTCGGCTTTTTTCCTTGCTTTGATACAGGCTTTGATCCACAGGATGGCAGCGCCCAGCCCCATACCGAGGCACATGGCGGATACGACTTCATGAACCTGCATTTGTTGCCCCCTTTACTGTGCATCCACCGGCGCATCCTCCAGATGCTCCAGCTTCAGCAGGCGTGAAACTCCGTCTGCCTGCATCGTCACGCCGTAGAGGACGTTGGCTTCCTCCATCGCACTGCGGCGGTGGGTGACGAGGACAAACTGCGTGTGATCTGTGAAATGCTTCAGGTAACGCGCGTACTTGCGGACATTGGCTTCGTCCAGCGCGGCGTCGATCTCATCGAGGATGCAGAACGGTGCCGGACGCAGCCGCAGGATCGCAAAATAGATCGCGATCGCAACGAAGCTCTGCTCGCCGCCGGACAGGGAGATCAGGTTTTTGATGACCTTGCCGGGCGGTGCGACATTGATCTCGATGCCCGATGTCAGGACGTTTTCGGGATCTGTGAGTGTCAGTTCCGCCTTGCCGCCGCCGAACAGCTCCACGAAGATCTCCTTGAAATTGGAATTGATGATCGCGAAGCTTTCCGTGAAGATATGGCACATTTCCTCTGTCAGGTCGGTGATGAGCTTTTCGAGCTCCTGTTTCGACTTGCGGACATCCGCCATCTGTTCCGACAGGAACTTGTATCGCTCCGAAACCTCGCGGTATTCCTCGATCGCGTCCACATTGACGCTGCCGAGTGCGCGGATCTTCTGCTTGATCTCCTGCAATTGTTTCTTCGCCGCCGCCATATCCTCGATGGGCTGTGCGGCTTCCTGCGCTTCGGAACGTGTCAGTTCGTAGACTTCGAGCAGCTTGGCAACGATGGAATCATTCTCGTTTTTGAGATTTTCCTCGCGTTCCGTCAGGCGTGTCACCTCAGCGGACAGCTTTTCTTTTGCTGCATGGTATTCATTCAGCCCCGACTGCATCTCGCGCACGCGAACGCTCTGTGCATCGTGCGATGTGGAAGCTGTTTTTGCCGCAGTTTCGGCTTCTGTGATCTGGGCTTCCGTGTCGGAGAGGAGCTTTTCGCGGACAGCGACTGCCTTGGTTTTCTCCTCGATCACGCTGCGGTAGCCGTCAAGCTCCGCGCGGTACTGCTCATCCCGCGCATCCGCCTGCTCCACGGCACTCTGCGCCTGTGACAGCAGATGCTGCGCGGATTCCTTGTCCTTCTCCGCCTCCGCGAGCCGGATCTTGAGGTTGCCGTATGCCTCGGAACGCTTCTCGCGTTCTGCCTGCAATTGTGCCGCACGCCCCTTTGCACCGGTCACGCCGGCTTCGGCGGTTTCGATCTCGTGGACTTTATTATCATAGCGCAGTTTCGCATCAGCAACTGCCGCATCGGCTTTCGCAGCATTCTGGTGCAATGCTTCTGCGCGTGTTTCCATTTCCTGCGCTTTCTGGCGAAGCTGGGACACCGGGAACGCCTGGCGTTCCGCTTCGGTCTGCGCCTGCAGGAAGCTCTGCTGGAGCTGTGTGAAACGGCGGCTCTCGGATTCGAGCGCAGTTTCCGCCTGTGAAACAGCAGCCGCACATTCGCGTGCTTTGGCTTCTGTATCGCGGCACTGGATGGCAAGCTGCTCGATGGCATTCTGCAACTCTGCAAGCTCCGTCTTTCGGGTGAGCATTCCGCCGGTTTTCTGGACAGAACCACCCGTAAACGAACCGCCGGCATTGATGACCTGACCGTCCATCGTGACGATCTTGAACCGGTAGCCGTAGCGCTTGGCAATCTCCGTTCCGTCGTCGATATTCTCCGCGACAACGATGCGGCCGAGCAGATTTTCGGCGATCTGCTGGTACACCGGCTCACACTCGACCAGGTCACTTGCGACCGCAACAAATCCAGCCTGCCGGTCAAGTCCCTGTTCGTTCAGCCGCCTGCCCCGGATGGAAGTCAGCGGCAGGAACGTCGCACGTCCGGCGCGGTTGTCACGCAGGAAACGAATGCCGGCCTTTGCGGCGTTTTCGTTGTCCACGATGAGGTGCTGGACACTGGCGCCGAGAGCCGTCTCGATCGCGATGCCGTAGCGGCTGTCCACCTGAATCAGCTGCGCCACACTGCCGTGAATGCCGCCGATCTCGCCCTTACGGACGCTGCGCATGATCGCCTTGACGCTGCCGGAGAAGCCTTCCATATTGTTTTCGAGGTCGGTCAGGATGCGGTGACGCTGCTTCTTATCGCGCAGATCGAAGCTTGCCTTGCGGAAAATGTCCTCCGCCTGGGCTTTTGTCTGCTGGAGTGATTGGAGACCCTTGCGCGTTTCGGCAACCTTTTTCTCCTGCGCCGTCACGTCCTGCTGACGCTCCTGCATCGCAGAAAGTGCCGATTCATAGGCAGCTTCGGCTTCCTGCAATTTCTGCGCATCCTCCAGCCCTGTCTGTTTCAAGGATTCGAGCTCCTCCGCGACCTGCTGCGCCTTTTCCTCCGCCGAACGGATCCCGAACTGCAATTCGCTGCGCTCGAGGTAGAGTCTGTGCAGCTTCTCATCCGCTTCACGCGAACGCTCATCCTCCGCACGGAATTCCGCCTCCATCTGCTCAAAGGCAAGGCGTGCATCCTCCAGTGCCTGCGCAGTTTCTGCGCATTTTTTCTCGCTCTCGGCAGCCGTTTGTTCGGCTTCCTCCAGACGTGCGATCAGCGCATTCTGCTCCTGCAATTCCTGCGCATGACGCGACTGTGAGAGTTTGAGGGCTTCCTCATTGTGGACGATGTCGTTCTTCCAGACGGCGATGTCAGACTTCGCCTGAGCCGCCGTTTCGCGGAGACTTTTCACAAGAACACGCGCATCTTCGGCATCCGCACTGCACTGCTGCATGATGCGGTAGCCCTCCTGTATTTTCTCCTCCTCGGCAGCAATGTCGCGTTCAGCGGCATCGTAGTCGTTTTTCGCAACGAGCAGCTTGTCGCCGATCTCCTGCAAACGTGTCTGCAATGCCGACAACTGCTCCACCCAGACGGAAATTTCGAGCGTTTTCTGTTCCTGTGCGAGAACGACGAATTTCTGGGCTTTTTCCGCCTGATGCTTCAGAGGGCCGACACGCGCTTCCAGCTCGGAAACGATGTCGTGCAGACGCTCCATATTGTCCTGTGCCTGTGCGAGTTTTCGCTCTGCTTCGAGCTTTCGGTAGCGGAATTTCGAGATG
>JAFPXW010000137.1 GCA_017394565.1 Oscillospiraceae bacterium
ATCGCTAGGAGGAACTGTGCAAGATGACGGAAAAGATGGGGGGCAGATGATGTGCTGAGCCGTCAGGCGGTCTTTGTGCGGTGTTGCCCTAAGCATTTAAAAGGAGGGGAGGCAGTACAATGAGAGTTAAACATATCTTTACTTCTCTGGCAAGCTGCTTCCTGCTTCTTTCCTGCAATTGCCTGACGGCTTTTGCGGAGGTCGCTTTGCCCGAGGGCGCGGTGAAGGGACTTCCGGAGAAGCTGACCGCCATGGACTCTGACGGCCATGTCGTCAGCAGCGACACCGGCGAGTATTTCTTTCACGTCGAGAACATGAACTACGGCGAGACCTACACCAAGGACGTCCAGCTCATGAACCTGCGCGATGACCATGCTTATCACATCTATTTCTATGTCGAACCCCTCTGGAAGGACGGCGAGATCGACCTCGAGGAGGGCTGCGACTGTACCTTCTGGCTCGACGGACAGGAGGTCTTCCGCGGTAAGGTCACCGGCAAGCCCTATGACGGCTCCATCGACCTCACCGAAAATGTCCTCGACTGCGGCGACTTTGCTCCCGGCGACACGCACACCCTGAAATGCGCCGTCACCTGGAATGACCTCGATGTTCTCGTCGGCGCGGACAACGGTCACCGCCTCGTGGATATCAACGGCGAACACGTCCTCGTCGGCTCCGAGCAGTCCGGCTGCGTCGAGGGCGAGATCGAGTTCAAGTGGATCTTCTATGCCGCCGTCGATGAGAATTATATTCCCCCGAATACCGGGCTGTTTGCCGCAGACCAGACCTTCTGGCTCAGCTGCATCGCCGTGCTGGCCGTGCTGACCTGCGGAATGTTCCTGCTCGTGCTGCTCCAGAAGAAGCGCCGGGAGAACAGAGCATGAAGCGCCTGGCATTTGTTCTGGCGCTGGCGGTGCTGATCGGCGCCGGTGCGTATTGTGCGTATCGCTACTATCAGGGAGCTGTCCTCCCCGAACAGCAGATGTCTCAGGCGTATGATGCGCAGCTGGAACTCTTTGCACGCATCCGACCGGCGATCCCGTCTGCACGGCAGACTGCGGACTCACCAACAGCAGATACACATCCCGAAAACCCTCTGCAAGCCGCAGAACAGGTCAATCCGGATGCCGTCGGCTGGCTGACGATCCCCGGGACGCATATTGATTACCCGGTCGCGCAGGCGCAGGATAATGATTTCTACCTGCATCACGGCTTCGACGGCAGGGAGAACCGGGAGCTTGGCTGCCCGTTTCTGGACTATCGGTGCGAAGGCGATTTTGGAGGCTTCAATTCCATCGTGTACGCGCATCACATGACCGGACAGCGGATGTTTGCGGATATTGCACTGTTCCGGGAGGAAGCCTTCCTGAAAGCGCACCAGACCGGCTATCTGACAACAGCGGACGGCACACGGGAGGTGTGCTTTTTTGCCTATCTGAACGTTCCTGGGACTTCGCCGGCTTATCATGCGGTGTTTCTGACAGCGCAGGAACGGCAGGACTACATGGATATGCTATTGGATATGGCAGTGTACCACACGCTTGACGCCGCACAGATCCCGGAGGATCCGCATTTGCTGCTGCTTTCGACCTGTACGTTTGAATTTGAGGAAGCGCGGGGGATCCTGGTCGGGGTGGTACAGCCGGCATCATAAAAACAGACGATCGCTTTGAAAACGACGCAGGAAAGGAGTGGAAGCCATGAAAACACGCAGACAAAGATCTCTGGCAGTATTGCTGTCTGTTCTGCTCATCGTGAGTCTGATCGACGGACAATTGCTGAGCGAGTGCTCCCGGCAGCTGAAGGCCTATGCTGCGAAATCTGATTATGCGGTAGGCTTCTATTGGGAAACCAAGGGCCTTGGCGATAACAACGATACAGAACGTTCCTATTCCCTGAGCAATCACGATACCGTGCTGACACTGACGGAAAAGGAAGATGAAAATCCGGTGCTGCGCTCGACCTTCTACTTCAATCTGGCAAGAGCCGTTGAGCCGGGAAATCTGAAATTCACGATTACTGGACTCGATGGTCTGATCCGCAGCGGCACCCTTACGATGAATATGAACGATCCCAATCTGATGGGGACCTGGGACATCCAGAAGAACGAAGCGGCGGATGTCTATACGTTTGTCAACAAGGTGCGCGTCACCTCCAATAATGAGACCACCTTTACCTGGCAGTTCAATTCACGCGAGGCGGTCAATGGATCGGATATCGTGCTGGACACCGCAGTGGAAGTCATCGAGACGATCACGGAGCAGCAGGTGGATCCTGAGACCGGGGAGATCACGACTGTCAAGAAAAACGGGGATATGATCCCGCTGGACACCAATCCCCTGGAATTCCGGTACAACTCCATTCATGATGAGAATGAAGTGAAGATCGTTTGCAAGGATATCAATGATACCGATTTTAATAACCTGAATGTGGACTATGACTGGCGCAGCTATGCATCGATCCTCGGTCTGAAGGGACTGAACGAACTGACCATGCCGACCGGAAAGTCCGGTGTCAGATTCGGACTGACGCAGGCTGATTTCAAGAAGGAGGATGGGACGGAAGAAGAGGAGAAGGCGGCGTATGCGCAGTATCTGGAAACCCTGGCAAAGCATCTGGGATTTGCGGATGATGCAGAGGGCACGGCTGCGGAGAAACTCCTGACAGAATATCCCAATTATCCGGATGGCATCGACTGGGACACGATCACGCTGTATGATGCCCATGCGGCGGTACAGGATTCGGTACAGCAGGAGGAGAGCCTCCGTTCCCGCGGCATCAAGACGTCGGATTACTTTATTGAGGTCGTTCCCGGAGCGGGATTGAGCAGAAATGACATCATGGTCGTCAATGCATCGGGCAGCCGTGTGGCATTGGGGGAATATGTCGTTGACGGCGATACCCGGTATGGATTCTATGATTTCCGCGGCGGCAGCGACCGGAAGGCCGGTCAGAGCTATACCTCGGAATACCGCGTGGGTGTCAGGAACGATGCGATCGGGGCAAACGAGCGATCGGTGCAGCTCAATGGCTACTATCTTGTCACCTATCAGGACGAACAAACACCCGTGGTGTACCGGGATGCTGCGGCGCACAAGGTATCCATGGAGGATGAGCAGCCTGTCGGCTCCGGCGGCTTTATGCACAAGTTCAATGACTATGAGATCAACAACAGTGTCACCTATTCCGGCCACCGCTACGAGTCTCACGCAAAGCACTATGCCGGTCTGCAGCAGCTGCTGTATGACTATATTTTCAATGGGAAGATCGTCACCTATCAGCTGTCGGCGCGGACGCCCCGGACAGAGGTCAGGGATTCCGCTACCGGTGAAGTCAAAGCCACGCCGTATGATCTGATCTACGAAGACGGTGCCCCCAGCATCACACATCTGAAGGATGCGGCCGACCGCGTGCTTTCGTATCAGGAATATGATTTTAGGCGTGTGTCTGTCAAAAAGCTGGTGGACGGCAACACGGTCGGCGTGGTCGATCACACGGAGTCTGACGGAACGATCGTCTACAAGCCGGAGGAAGGCTTTGCGTATCAGATCTATGGCAAAAGCAACGATCCGTCTGCAACGGAAACTGCCGGCTGGACAGTGCTTGGCAGCGGAAACACCGCCGCGGATTCGGAGGTGTTTCTTCCGGAGGGGATCGATGAGATCAGACTGGTCGTCAAGGATCTGAAGATCCGCGCGGATATCACGGCCTATGTCGATATCGCCTACACGGTGGATCCGGGCGACTATGAGCATATTTACATTGATACAGAGCATCAGTATGAGGACGGCAACAGTGTGAATGGTGCCGTCAAGGAGGACACCAACCAGGGCACCCGGCTGGTCAATACGTTCTATCGCAAAAAATTAAACGATACTTATGAGATCACACAAGCAGATTCCTATACCTACGCGCTGAACGATGCGGCGCACTCCAATACATGGCTGCGTGATTCCGTGACAACGATCGACGCCTATGCGGGCATCGAAAGCTTCACGCCGCATATGGTGAAGGAGGCCGGCAAGGGCAGCTATTATTCGACCACGATCACTGCCGGCGGCGCGATCCTTTCGGATACGCAGAAGGCGCTCAGACATTTTGCGGTCTATTCCAAGGTGCCTGATGATATCACACCGGGCGAGGGATGGCTGGAGGCCGTCAGAGATACGCTGACGTTCAGCGGTTCTTTGCTTGGCAGCGGCGCGGCGGTGGATCAGGATTTCGTATTAGATCAGCAGGCGCTGACGCTTCGGTATGACGAAGAAAGCCGGTGCATCGCAGCGGATTTTGCCTTTAACGGACTGGCGCTGGATTCCAGTGCCCAGACCACGATCCGCTTCTCGTATCCTGCACAGATCACAATGCTGCAGTTCAACGCGCTGGAGGCACCTTCCAAACAATTCGAGACAGACACCTATGTGACGGTGTATGACGAGAATGTCAAGCTGTCTGCTGTGACCAACAAGTCTCTGGTGACCAGTACAGACCAGAATAATCCGACAGGAAACGATGCGGCAAAAGATGCCAAAAGCGTCTCAATCTCGGCACTCGGCTCCCAGAAAAGCAATTTCACGGAGAAATATGTAGCCAGCTATTATTCCAACTGGGGATATGATTATGCCACAGAGGTGGACGGCAGCAATGCAGAGCATCTGGAAAGCAAGACCGGACGTATGACCTCGGAATATTCCTACAAGCTGGTCTTTCATCGGTTCTCAACGGATGCCAGCGAGATCGTCACGGATCCGATCCTCGTGGATATGATCGAGGGGCTGGATGCCTCTGCATGGCATGGACGTGTCAAAGCGGTGACATTCGATGACGCCAGGAGCTATCTGGATTATCAGCCGGCAGTGTATTACAAATTACGCTCGGATACTAACGTGACCGAGGATACAGAGAGCATCAGCAAGTATAAATACAACTATTCCGTGGTCGATGACGCGGTCACCCAGCTGACGAAATATGGAAAAGACGGAGATACAGCCGTTTCCGCCGGAGAAAGCTATGAAGCGGATCTGGCATATTACCGTTCGCTGAAGGCTGATCTCGATCATGATTCCAACTGGATCAAAGCAGCCCAGGACGCTGATGGCCGTTTTGTGATCAATCAGGACAATGTCTATGCGGTCGCGATCCTCTACGAAGGCGAACATCAGGTCGGCGACAGCAAGGAGATGGAGCTGACGGCGTATCTGCACATGAGCGCTCCGGCCTTGTCCAATGACGGCGATGAAGCCAATAATAACCGTGCGACCTACAACGATACGCACGCCTTTGCACAGGGCTATAACAGCCAGGTGAATACCAATTTCCCGATCTACTCCGTGAGCGACCAGACAATGGTCATCCTGCGTCATAATGTAGAATTGATGAAGGTCAGCTCTGTCCAGAAGGAGAAGCGCCTCTCCGGTGCGCAGTTCAGTGTCTATAAGGGAACAGCGACCGGTGAGATCACGCAGGACAGCAACCTCGTGCAGTATTACAAAAAAGGCGCCTCTGAGCCTTCGCTGATGCAGCACGAGACCGTGGATATGACGGGCATCCTGAAGCTGAATCTGGCGCCGGGTATCTACTATTATCAGGAAACCAAGGCACCGTCCGGCTATGTGCTCGATAACAGACTCTACCGGTTCAGGGCAGTGGCGGATGAGAATGCGGTTTTCTATTACAATGTAGACCTGAAAACAGCGGAGCAGCTGGAACAGGAATACCTGATCGTCAACAAGGATACAGAATATCGTTTGTATCAGGATTCCGTCTATGCCGGCAAGCAGTGCGTTCCGGATACGGATGCATTTCACGTTTACAGCCAGAATACGGCGACGCATCAGCCGGTGGGCTATCTGGTGTATGATGCACAGCTCGGTCATTATGCGTACAACCCGAGTGCAGGCGGAAGCGAAGATGATACCGTTTCCTGCACGAATGGAGCCGTGACACTTACGGCGCTGCCGGCCGGTTCCTATTTTATCGGAAAATCGGAGCATGACGCAGACGGCTATTCCTTCAGCGTGGCGGATAACAGCAGCATCTCGTTTATGATCCTGCGAAAATCCGTCATTCCCCAGATGTCGTATCATCTCAAGGAGCAGCTTGGGGATACGGTTTCGGCCAATGATCCGGTCTGCCATTTTACAAAGGATACAAACGGGACATATCAGATCAACGGTTCCGGTGAGGTCATTGAGATCGAGCCGGACGCAGCCGGCAGGATCCGCATCACAGGCACGGATGACAGCAAGACCTATTATTTTGAGTCGGTCTCCGTTCCCGAAGGCTACAAGCCGGTGAAGGCACAGGTGGTATCGTCCGCAGGCAGTGAGATCGCGGTGTATCCGGCGGAGCAGCTCGA
>JAFPXW010000138.1 GCA_017394565.1 Oscillospiraceae bacterium
CAGATAATAATTGCATGATTTCAAATTCTTCTGTTAACATCATGGTTTTCTCCTTGCATCATATAAGAACCTGTCCACATAGGGATTCATGCACGTCTTTTCGTCAAATTTTGCCGGTGACTGCGTTAAAAATCCTTGAAGGGCAACAGCCCGTCGGCGGATTTTTGCCTTGTCACTGACAAAATTATGTCTGAAAATCCGTACATTCACCCTATGTGGACTGGTTCTCAGTGATCAGAAGATCATAGGATCAGATGGCAAATTCCGTATGGTCCTTGCCGCTGTTTTTGCCCTTGTACAGCAACTGATCTGCTGCTGTGATGATATGCTCGATATTATCACCCTCGCCGCCTTCACTCACGCCAAAGGTCATCGTGACGTGGAAGCTTCCCTTCTCCGTTGTAAAGACGTGTGCGTGCAGCTCGCGGTGGATCTCATCCGTACAGGACACGCCGTCACTGACCGCTGCATCCGGGAGTACAAACAGGAATTCCTCTCCGCCCCAACGCGCTGCATACCCGGAATCCGGCACATACCGCGCGAACAGCCCTGCCACAAATACCAGGACCTCATCACCGATGTCATGGCCGTAGGTATCGTTGACGTGCTTGAAGTCGTCGATGTCGCCGATCACGACTGCGTAATGCTGATGCACCTGCGCACTGTGCAGCTGGACTGCCTTCAGGGACTCTCCCATCGCCCGGCGGTTGGAGAGCTTTGTCAGCGGATCGATCGCTGCGATCGTCCGCAGAGCGTCGTTCTGCGTGCGGAGCTTGTATTCGAGATACTCGCGGTAGAACATATACAGCGTCGAGGAATACAGCACCACGCCCGTTCCGATGACCGCGTTGAACAGATACAGCACCATGCCCCATTCATTCCGGTCAACCTCATATTTGACCTCGGTCTGATCGGTGATCAGCACACGCAGCACCACATAGCAGGTGACAGAGAAAAAAGAAAAAAGATATGGAATATAGATTTTTTTATTCGGCAAAAAGAATGTGATCGGCAGGATCATCAGCAGGAACATTCCGAAATCCGGTCCCCAGCCGACATAGACCGTACAGACGACCGCATGAATGATGATCTCCATCAGTGCGAGGTAAACCAGTCCGTTGCCGTCGCTGCCAGATGCCGAAAACGCGACCATCAGAATGTAGAATGACACGCTGAACACATTGAACAGCGCAAGCTCACGGATGCCATACACAAAGAACAGCACAAGATACAAAATATGTGCCACCAGACAAGCAGCAAATCCGATCAGGAGTACCCGCCGTTTGTTGAAGGACTCGATCAGTCTCATATGTTTCCTCACGAAGGAAACCGCTTGTTCATCCACACGGATCTGTTTCATAGACTCACTTCCCCTCGGAAAAGTTCTATCTTATTATACAATATTTTTGCGAATATTTCAATATTTTCATACAAGTTCCATCTATTCTTCATCAAAAATTTACATCTGCGTCTCAAAAAACAGATGCAGCATTTGCAGCAGAACACTGCGCCCTGTCCGGCACCGGCTCCGAACGACGGCAGGCTTGCAATCCGAAGAAAAATGTGCTATAATGAAGAAGCTACATCATGGAAAAAGGGGCGATCACTTGATTTTACTCACAGCGCAGAATATTTCCAAGACCTACATGGAGCGAAAGGTCCTCGACGACGTTTCGTTTTTCCTCAATGAAGGCGATAAAGTCGGGATCATCGGCATCAACGGCACCGGAAAATCGACCTTGCTCCGGATCCTTGCCGGTGCGTCCTCACCGGACGGCGGTCAGATGATCCGTACCGGCGGCATCCGTGTTTCTTACCTGCCGCAGATCCCGGAATTTGACGACTGCGGCACCATCCTCAGTCAGGTGCTTGCCCACCTTCCGGCTGACCTCACAGAGTCGAAAGAGTACGAAGCGAAGGCGATCCTTGCCAAGGTCGGACTGCCTGACTACGACCGCGATATCGGCAGCCTGTCCGGCGGTGAGCGCAGACGCGCCGGCATTGCGGCGGCGCTCATTCAGCCAAGTGATGTGCTGCTGCTCGACGAGCCGACCAACCACATCGACAACGAAACCGCGCAAATGCTCGAGGATCTGCTCATGAAGTACCGCGGTGCGATCGTTATGGTCACGCACGACCGGTATTTTCTCGACAAGATCTGCAACCGGATCGTCGAGGTGGACCGCGGAAAGCTGTACCCCTGCGACGGCAATTACAGCGCCTATCTCACGCAGAAGGCGCAGCGCGAAGCCCAGCAGGAGGCCGCCGAACGCAAGGCTCGTTCCCTCTACCGGCAGGAGCTCGAATGGATCAGCCGCGGCGTCCGCGCACGAGGCACAAAATCGAAGGATCGTATCGAACGGTTTGAAGCGCTCAAAAACCGCGATATTCCGGTCGAAACTGAAAAGCTGCAATTGCAGTCTGTTTCCTCGCGGCTCGGCAGAAAGACCATCGAGATCGAGGGCATCAGCAAGAGCATCGACGGAAAGCCCTTGATCTCGGACTTTTCATATATCATTTCGCGCGATGCACGCATCGGTATCGTCGGACGCAATGGTGCCGGAAAGAGTACCTTTCTGAAAATGCTCACCGGAGAACTGCTGCCGGATGCCGGTCATATTGAAATTGGCGAAACGGTGAAAATCGGCTATTTTTCGCAGGAATGTGAAAGCATGGATCCGACCATGCGTGTGATCGACTACATTCGTGAAACGGCTGACATCGTCCGCACACCGGACGGCAATGTCACTGCGGCGCAGATGCTGGAGCGATTTCTGTTCAACGGCGAACTGCAATGGAACCGCATCGAGAAGCTTTCCGGCGGCGAGCGAAAGCGCCTGTACCTTCTCAAGATCCTCATGACAGCGCCGAACATCCTGCTGCTCGATGAGCCGACCAATGACCTCGACATCGTGACGCTGACGATCCTGGAGGATTATCTGCAAAGCTTTGACGGTGCGGTGATCGCGGTATCGCACGACCGGTATTTTCTGGATAAGCTTGCGACGGAGATCTTTGCATTCGGGAACGGCGAATGTGTACGGTACAACGGCAATTACAGCGACTACGCAGAAGCCGCAAAGCCTTTTCTTGCCGAAACGCCTGTCAAAACACCAAAGCCCAAGAAAGAGCGTGTCCGCACCGGTCAGACCAAGCTGAAGTTTTCCTTCAAGGAACAGCGCGAATATGCCACCATCGACGAGGACATCGCTTCGCTGGAGGCGCAGATTGCCGAAACGGACAAGGCGCTTTTTGCCAACACGTCCGACTATGTGAAATTGCAGGAGCTGACCGAGCGGAAAACTTCCCTCGAAAGCCAGCTTGACGAGAAAATGGAACGCTGGGTTTACCTCAATGACCTCGCGGAGCGCATCGAACGCGGCGAATATGTTTCTAACACATAAACCGCTTCATATACAAAAAACGGGACTCGTTGTGAGTCCCGTTTTTTGGATTCAGATTTACTGACCTTCGTGGAAGAAGTAAGGCAGTGCGTCATAAACGTACCATCTTACCTGGCCCCACCAGTGTACATTGCCATCGGCTACGAGCCAGTAGAGGTTGCCCTTCGAGAAGTCGGAGGTGTAGGTGAAGTGGTTGGTCTTGTTGTTCTTCAGATCCTCCATTTCCGGCTTCATGTTGTTGTATGCAATATCCTTGGAACCGGTTGCTGCGAGGATGAAGTACTCATTCTTCTTCAGACCGAGGGAGTCGATCTCACCGGTCAGCTTGCTCATGCCTTCCCAGTTGTTACCGGACAGCGGCATGAAGTAGCCAACGATGTCCATATCGTGGTCAGCAACGCACCATGTGGACAGTCCGCCCATCGAGAAGCCGCCGTATGCACGGTGCATTCTGGATGCCTGGAGATCCTCCAGAGAGGTAGACTTCGCGTAGGTGGAGTACTTACCTCCACAAACGGAACAACACTCTGCTTGAACTCATCCCAGAAGTTGCCTGCCTCAGAGCCCTGACCGTTGAAGGTCGGAGTTACCACGATCAGCGGCTCGAGTTCGCCGTTCATGATCATGTGGTCGAGGATGTTGCCGAGCTTGACGTCATTCGAGAAGATGGTGTTCTCATTCTCGCCGCCGCCGTGCATCAGGTAGAAAATGTTATACTTCTTGTTCGGATCGTAGTTGTACGGCGTGTAAACATTCAGGCTCTTGGTACCGCGGATGCCGTTGTAGGTTTCCTTGGTGATCTTACCAGCCTGCGAGCAGGGATTCAGATAATCGCCGGAAGGCTCGTGGTACTTGAGGTTTGCATCATAATTGAAATTGCTCTTGGGCGGCTCCGTCGGAGGTTCCGTGGGCGGCTCATAGGGCGCCGGGAATTCCGTTACAATGTGATGCAGGTACTTGACAAGGAGTACGATATCCGTGACACCAACATCACCGTCGCCAGTGGTATCTGCCGACTGCTCGTCAAAGGTATTCTCAAATCCCTTGACCAGACCGCGCTTGGCAAGTGCGAGATCGAATACGTCAACTTCGCCGTCGCCGTTGATGTCGCCCTGCAATGCGGACTTACGGATGCGGATATTGGAAGCACCAGGGCCGTCGATCTTCACGCCCTTCTGCGCAACAACGACATCGTCAATGTAGAAATCGGACTTGCTCTCCGGCATTTCCACATACAGCACCAGATCAGATGCGCCGTCGGGGATCTTGTATTCCTCATTGGTCAGCTGAACCCATTCGCCCTTCTTGACGGCTGCTTCCGCGATGTGGTCGTAGTGTGTCTCACCGTCAGAGCCCTTGTACTGGAGCGACAGATAAAACGTATCTGCGTCATTTCCGCTGGTATAAAGCGCATCTGCAGAGAAGCTGTAGGCCTCGCCTGCCTTGTAGATGCGGCTGTTGAGGTTCACGGAAGCGCCGTTCCACTCAGCCGTTCTGCCGGAAACATACAGGGACTTGCTGCCGCCGAACTTCTTGTCGGAGGAAACCTCTGCCGAAGCGGCACCTCTGCCGGAGAAGCTGTTAGCGCCGGACTCAAAGTCTGCCTTCATCCAGTAGCCGTTCTCATCCGGCTCCGGCTCAGCCGCCGGTGTGACGCCCTGTCCCCACTCAGAGTCAGGGATCATGGAGATGAGCTTCTTGTAAGCCGCCTTCGGCTGGTTATTTTTGTCATACAGCAAACCGTCCGAACCGGATTTCAGCCAAGAGTTCGCATCATTCGGGCCCCAGATCTGCACCAGCGTCACGCGGCCTGCGGATTCCGGATTCGCATTCCAATCCATTGCCGCCCGGAAAATTGCCTCGTACTTCTTCGCCTGATCGTCGAAGGAATACTTACCGCCGTCCACGGAAATATCCAGCTCCGTGATCTGTACGTCGCAGCCGATGGAAAGGTATTTTTTCATCGCGTAAACGTAGTTCGACACGCCCGTGAAACCTTCCCATTCCGCGCCGATGTGCGACTGCATTCCGACACCGTCGAGCAGGCCGTCGTCATACAGGGACTTGCACATATTATAAATGCAGTCGCGCTTGTGATCCCAGTACTCGTTGTAGTCGTTGTAATACAGGTCGCAGGTTTCCGGTGCGTACTTTCTCGCGTAGGTGAACGCCTGACGAACGAACGAATTATCGCCATAAATCTGCACCCACGGGGACTTGCCGTTGCCGTAGCCCGGCTCTCTTGCGCCGCCGTTGTTCTTGGTGCGGTTGGAATCATCGGAAACGCACTCGTTGCACACGTCATAAGCGTACAGATCCAGCGTCGGGTACTGCGCCTGGATCGCACCGAACATATTCTTGATGTAGGACTCCATGCGCGTATTCATGGTATTTTTGTCCACCCAGTTGTTGTTTTTGTCGAAGCCCTGCTTGAAGAACCACTCCGGCATCTGGCTGTGCCAAACCATCGTGTGGCCGCGGAATCCGAGGTTGTTCTGCACGCAGAAATCCATGATCGCAGCGCAGGAATTCAGCGAAACCTTGATGTTATTGTCGGTACTGCCGTTCTGCACGAGCGTCGCGTCCGGCTTGGTCTCGTTCTCACATTCGATCGCGTTGCAGTCCTTGAGCAAAGTTGCAGTGATGGTGGAGTTTTTGACGGTCCAGCCGTTCAGGATGTTGCCGACACGGAAGTAGCGTGCAAACTCATCCTTGAGGCCCTCTTCCGCCGCGCTTGCCACGATGGCATTGGACTTTTTTGTCGTAATTTCCACATCGTCAAAACGGAAATCCGCGGTCGAATCGGTCGTCAGCAAAAGCTCAAATTCATACGAATTTTCGGGCGCTTTGTACTTGGCGGAGAGGTTTGCCCACTCCCCTGCCCTGACGGACTTCGATGCGATTTCCTTGACTGTTTCTTCGCCGGTCGTTTCGTCGATGGTGCGAACGGACAGATGGAAAACTTCCTCCGTGTCCGCCTGCACTTTTACATTGTAGGTGTACGAAATGCCGCCGGCGAGGTAGAAGCCCTTCGAGGAAGCTGCGCCGTCGAGGGCGGAGGTTCTGCCGGTGACAGCCAGTCCGCGCGTGCCGCGGACGCCTTCGGTCGGCTCCAGGACGGTCTCGTCCGAGATGCCGTGCCAGCCGTTGTAGGTCACTTCAAAATCGTTGTATACTGCCTGTGCTGCTTGCGCGTTCATCGCAGGAAACGCTGCAAACGTCGATGCTGCGCACAGGATCGCGGTCAGCGTCGCTGTGAGTTTTTTTAATTTCATGGTAATTCCCCCTTAGAATATCTCCATGTTGTCCCGTGCAGTTCACCCCGTCCATCCATCAGACGTGCGGCATCTTTTGAGTAGTCGGGGTTCTGCACAAATTTTCTTCATCTTGTTGTCATAAATTATACACTATTTTATAAAAATCAGCAACCTACAAAATGAAGATATAGTGGACAAAATGGAGAAACCGCCTTTTGTATAGCAAGATTTTACCAGAAAAAGCAAAATAGTGATAAAAAATCGCTCCCCTGTTTCTGCCAGGAGAGCGATATATTATGAAAATATTATGAACGCTCACAGAGTTCTCACTCATCCGAATGATCATTGACAATTTTCCGGACGCGCTCCTCTGCGCCAAGAAACGCCTCCGCAACCAGCGGATCAAAATGCGAACCTGCGTCCTCGCGGATAATGCCGATGGCCTTCTCAAAGCTGAACGGCTCCTTGTAGCTGCGGCGCGAAACCAGCGCGTCAAATACATCTGCAACCGCCATAATGCGCGCCGAAAGCGGAATCGTTTCGCCTTTCAGCCCGTGCGGATAGCCCTTGCCGTTCCACTTTTCGTGATGGTACTCCGCCAGTTCTTTCGCAACCGCCAGATAGCCCGGTTCCGGTACCATTTTGATCGCGCGGTCAATGATCTCACTGCCGTAGAGTGTGTGCTTCTGCATCGTGCGGAATTCCTCGTCCGTCAGCTTGCCGGGCTTATTCAGGATCGTATCGGAAATGTGGATCTTTCCCACGTCGTGCAGCGGCGCCGCACTGATGACGCTGCGGATGAATTCATCCGTCATCTCCTCCTGATAAAAGCCGCGTTTGCGCATTTCATCCGTGATGACCTCCACATAGGCAGCCGTTTTCTTGATATGGTCGCCGGTGTTCTGGTCACGGCTCTCCACCATGTCGGCCAGCACCATGATCAGACCGTTCTGCATCTGCGAGATGGTCTCATTTTTGTACTGGATATCGGCGATATTATCCATGCTGTCCTGCGTGGTTTTTGCAATGGCATGGTACAGATTCTCGATCTCGTCGCCTGTCCGGATGCCCAGCTCGCGGATGCGTTTGACATTTTCCTCACGTGCCTTGTCACTGTCGTAGGCAAACGCACCGGTCGCATACGCCATCGTGTTGATCGGCAGCACGATGCTCTGCTCAACGATCCACAGACTCACCGTCAGCGTCAGTACAAACATCACGATCACAAGGATCAGCAGCCGCACCGCAAAATTCCGCCGATAATCATGCAGATCATTCATCGAGATATCCACGCAGGCATAGCAGCGGCAGATGCCGGAACTGTCATAGACCGGCTTATAGATGGTCAGAAGCCAGCCATAGCTGTCATCCGTGACCAGCGCGGGGATCTCATGCCCTGCCAGCAGATCGTCGATATACGGCTCGAAGCCTTCTTCAAACGGGACAAAATCACCGGGCTCCGCGCCGGGAAATTCCTCCGTATCCAGATCGAAAACCGCATAGCACCCATCCTTGCGGATCTGGTACACATAAATAAATTCCACCTCCGCGTTGCTGCCGCGAAGCCAGTAGAGCTTCTCCTCGATCTCGTTGTAATCCGGATGAGCTCTGCCCTGTGCGATGTAGGCATTGACATTGTCACCGTCGATGACAGATGCCACAGAATCAGCTAAATTCTCAGCAATGGTCATATGTTCTGCCTCGAGTGTCTTGCGGTACAGTACGGAACTGATCGCTGACGCCGTCAGCATGATCAGCAGCGCAGAGATCGAAAGGCACGCCAGCAGCCGGATCCGGATGGAAACAGAGCGCGTTTTCTTCTCACGGATCGTTTTCTCGATGCCGGACGGCAGTGGATTCTGCCAGACGCTGACCGACCGGAAGGAACGGCTCACATTGGCAGGCACGATCCAGAACACCGCCGTGCTGATCACCACGCTCAGCAAGCAGTCAAAAAAGGACAGGATCAGTGTTCCCAGCAGCATGGACGGAAAATCCAGCAGTCCCTTCGTCTGGTGGAGCCAGATCGACACGGGATCGGCGCCGGTCAGGGAACGCAAATGGACAAACCAGAGAAATACCGCACGCGGCACACCCATCACCACCGCCAGGATCGGCACGGCGATCAGCGGCCTGGCGGAATAGGGCTTGAAAAGCTTTTTGGAGAGCATCCCCAGCGTGATCGCCCCGATGAGACCGATCGCGCTGAAATATAGATTTGTCGTGTCAAATATCCCCAGGATCAGAAATGTCAGTGCACTGGCCAGCATCCCGGGGATGTATCCGCCGACAAGGATGCAGGCAAATGTGCCTGCCGAATCAAGATACAGGGTATCCGTCAGCAGCGAACCGAGCAGATTGACCACCGTTCCGCCGCCTATCAGTACAATATACCGCAGCAGCAGATCCCGGTTGCGGCTTTTTTGGATCTCAGATACTTTCATACTTTCAGCTCCTATATGGTACCCGATCGTACCGAATCAGCTATGCAGACAAATGCGAATGGCGCATCCGGAGAGCTGTACACATTTCATATATATTTATTATATCACGTTTTTCTCACAGAATCATCACAGATAACTTCGGATTTTACAAATTCTTTGTAAAATAATTGTGAACTATTGTGCTTTTTGTATAAGTTTGAAAGAGATATACAATTCGTAGTAGCATCACAGAAGAGCCAGGACGGGGACTCGTCGGTGAGCCGGCACCCGAAATACAACCTTTTTGAAAAAATTTTTCTATAGGGGTTGACAAGCGTGAAATTTTGTGGTATAATAATTTATGTTGTGAACGGTACAGCACATTCGGGACATACAATTTCATATCAGATGCTTGTGTAGCACAGCTGGTAGTGCAGCTCATTCGTAATGAGCAGGTCGCTGGTTCGAATCCGGTCACAAGCTCTCACACAAAAGCCGCTTAATGTGAATATTAAGCGGCTTTGCTTTTGGATATGGTCATTTTTCGGGGCAGACCTGCTGCGAGTCGCCCCACCCCGTGGGGAGTCCCCCTCCATCCACTTGCTTTCCAAAGTTGTTGGCATTGGTGTCCCCTTCCCCTATGGGAAGGACGATTCTTCCGGCATAAAAAAAGTTCCGATAGATCAGTTCTATCGGAATTTTTTAGAACCTGTCCACATAGGGTGAATGTACGGATTTTCAGGCATAATTTTGTCAGAGACAAGGCAAAAATCCGCCGACGGGCTGTCGCCCTTCAAGGATTTTTAACGCAGTCACTGGCAAAATTTGACGAAAAGACGTGCATGAATCCCTATGTGGACAGGTTCTTATATCATCGCATCAGCCGCGTTCCGTCGTATCGGAAGCCAAGAACTCCGCAAGTGTTTCTGTTCCGCCTGCGCCGATATAGGCAGCATACTGGAGGATGGTGGCGGCATCGGCGGCGCTGAGGCTGCCGTCACCGTCAGCATCTGCGGCAGATGTCTGCGCATCGTTCAGCCCG
>JAFPXW010000139.1 GCA_017394565.1 Oscillospiraceae bacterium
ATATTCCGGTACTTGGCATCGTGGAGAACATGAGCTATGCCGTATGTCCCGACTGCGGCAAGAAGATCATGGTCTACGGCGAGAGCCATACTGCCGAGATCGCAAAGGAATACGGCATCCCGCTGCTTGCACAGATCCCCTTCGATCCGGCACTTGCCAAGTGCGTGGACATGGGCGTGATCGAGCTGCACGAATCGGATGCAATGGATGCTGCTGTTGCGCAGATCATGGGTGAATAAACGCCGCAATCCGACTGGTGTCGTAAAATAACGACCGCTTTCCGTCCGTATCTGATATGATGCGGACGGATTTTGTTTGCACCAAAGCGGCGTTACAAAAAGTTTACAATTTTGTAAGATCGCACAAAAGAATTGTTGAAAAAATAATGCCGATATTTCGCCATAAAATAACTTCATAAAAAACTGCTGAAAAAGTTTCACGAAAACCCCTTGCAATCTTTCACGATTTGTAGTATGATAAATAATGTATTGGTATGGGTCAGGAGGTATCATATGAAGCTGATTTCAATCATTGTACCATGCTATAACGAAGAAGACGTTCTTCCGATGTTTTATGAAGAGATCCAGAAGGTCATGGATCAGATGAAGCAGGAACATTCCGAGCTTTCGTTCGAGATGCTGTTCATCGATGACGGATCCAAGGATAAGACGCTTCAGATCCTGCGCAAAATGTCATTGCAGGATCAGCGCGTGCGCTATATATCGTTCTCCCGCAATTTCGGCAAGGAAGCCGGAATGTATGCAGGACTTGAAAACTCCAGGGGCGATTTTGTCGTGGTGATGGATGCCGATCTCCAGCATCCGCCGGCATTTCTCCCTAAGATGTATAATTTCGTCAAGGACGGCGAGTATGACTGTGCGACCACGCGCCGTGTCAGCCGCGACGGCGAATCCAAGATCCGTTCGGCGTTCGCCCGGCTGTTCTACAAGATCATGAACAAGATCTCCCAGACCGAGATCGTGGACGGCGCACAGGATTTCCGCTTCATGTCGCGCCAGATGGTGAATGCCATTCTGGATATGCATGAATATAACCGCTTTTCCAAGGGCATTTTCAGCTGGGTGGGCTTCAAGACACGTTACATCGAATACGAGAACGTGGAACGCCCGGCCGGAACGTCCTCGTGGTCGTTCTGGGGACTGTTCAAGTACTCTCTGGAAGGCATCTTCGCTTTCTCGACGGCACCGCTTGCGATCGCAGCCGTTCTGGGCGCATTCATCTGCGCACTGGCGCTGATCCTGCTGATTTTCTTCATTGTGAAGGCCTGCGTGGTGGATGAACCGGATCTGCGGTTCCTGGCAGCGATGTGCATTATGAGCCTGCTGGCAGGTCTGCAATTGTTCAGCGTCGGCATCCTCGGACAGTACCTCTCGCGTACCTATCTCGAGGTCAAGCATCGCCCGATCTACCTGATGCGCGAAAATGAGGAGCTCTACCGTGCCCGCCGTGAGGAGGAGGACGAGTGAGCAACCGCGCAAAGCTTCTGCTTTCCGTGCTGTTTATCGCAGCAATCATCCTCTGCGTTGGCCTGACAAGGTTCTACTTTGACGTGACGAAGAATACGGCTGGTGCCGGACAGGATGACAAGGTTGAAAGTATCGTGCGCAGCTTCGGCGATATGCACGTTTTCAAGAATGCTTCGGGACTCTGCGGCGTTGTGGACGGCGACGGGACGATCGTGATCGAACCGGAATGGGTTGAGATCCTCGATGTTACGCCGGATCTGGTCGTTGTATCCAGCCGCGTCAGGGACAAGATCCTGATCGGCGGCGTGGATTACGAGGAAAATGTGGTGCTGCCGTTTGTCTATCGCTCCATCACGGAGCTTGGCGGCGGCTACCTTGCGGCAACGGTCGCGGCGGATGATTCGGTCATTTTGTACGATACGTCCTATCAGCTGGCGTTTGCGTCGGCGTATGATGAGGTGTCTTACGAAAAGGATGTGCTGCGGCTGAAGACGGACAATTGTACATTCGTGTACAGCGATTCTTCGGACAAGCCTGTGCTGACCAGCGCCGAGATGGAATGTCCCGTCGGTAAGGTCAGCCTGCAGTGGCGGCTCTCCAACCGCGTCTATCTCCAGCAGCTCTCGGAAGCAGACCTTCTGCGCATCAACCGCGGCATCTCGGAGTATATGACGATGCTCATCGAGGATGACTTTACCGGTCTGCCGGATATTTCCGACACCGATTATATTGCCGGCCTGACCAGACCGGGCACCATGCCGCGTGCGAAGATCGACCGCCTGAACGGTTTCTCGTTTTCCATGCAGAACGAGGAGATCTACGATGTGGCGTTCACAGCCGCTTACCATATGGCGGGGGAACGCACGGCCTTCCAGTCGGTGCAGGCACATCTGCTGTTCCGGCGCGGTGCAAATAATAAAATGCTTCTCACATCGGTCAATCTGAACTTCCGTTCCAAGGAAACTCCCACGGAAGCCCAGGATGCGGCCGATGCGGAATAAGAACTTGTCTCTCAGATAAGTTCCGCCAAAAAACTACAGTCCGGACGGGCCGTGCAGTCCTCTGTGGTTTCTCTTATCGCAGCACGGAGAAATGAGGCGTCTTTTATGTCAAAAAAAGTGGCAGTCATCATGGGAAGTGACAGTGACTTTCCGGTTGTCAAGGCGGCGGTTGAAAAACTGAAGTCCTTCGGCGTTCCGTATGAAGTCCGTGTCATGTCCGCACACCGCACACCCGATGCCGCGGCTGAGTTCTCGAAGAATGCAGCAGCAAACGGCTTTGGCGTGATCATTGCAGCAGCCGGAATGGCAGCGCATCTGGGCGGCGTACTGGCAGCACACACCACGCTTCCTGTTATTGGGATCCCGATCAAGTCCGCAGCACTCGACGGCATGGATGCACTTCTGGCAACCGTGCAGATGCCCCCGGGCGTACCGGTCGCAACAGTCGGCATCAATGCAGCCGCAAATGCAGGCGTACTCGCGGTTCAGATGCTGGCGCTTTCGGATCCGGCACTGGCTGAGGCGCTGACGAAGATGAAGCAGGATATGGCAGACGGCGTTGCCAAGAAGGACGCTGCGCTGCAGGAACAGGTAAAATCCCTTTGATTTCAGAAAAATCATAAGGGTAATAGATCTCCTCGGGAACTGGAGAAGTGCCAGATGCCGCAGGATGTTTTGCGGCTGACGAAGAAGCCCGACCGCAGTAATACTTTGTGTATTACAAGGGAGAGATTCAAAGTCAGACGCAAAAAAGACAAGGAAGATGGTACTTCGGAGGTCGCCGGGGAGGTCTGAATACAGGGTTGATGAATTTCATCTCATCCCACACAATTGATGGAGGTAAACAGAAATGGCAAATGTAGTGAAGGGCGAGCAGCTGTACGAGGGCAAGGCAAAGAAGGTTTTCGCGACCAATGATCCGAACCTCGTCATCGTTGATTACAAGGATGATGCAACTGCATTCAACGGCGAGAAGAAGGGCACGATCGCAGGCAAGGGCGTCATCAACAACAAGATGACCAACTATATGTTCAGCCTGCTCGAGAAGGAAGGCGTTCCGACCCACCTCGTAGAGGAAATTTCGGACCGCGAAACGATCGTCAAGAAGGTTTCCATCGTACCGCTCGAGGTGATCATCCGTAACGTAGCAGCAGGTTCTTTCTCCAAGAGAATGGGCGTCCCGGAAGACAAAGCGCTCCTGACTCCGATCCTCGAGTTCAGCTACAAGAATGATGATCTGGGCGATCCGTTCATCAATGATTATTACGCACTGGCGCTGGGCCTGGCTACCAAGGAAGAGCTGGATACCATCGCAAAGTATGCATTCAAGGTCAACGAGTTCATGGTTGGCTTCTTCAAGAAGCTGAACATCGACCTCATCGACTTCAAGATCGAGTTTGGTAAGACTGCCGACGGTCAGATCATTCTGGCTGACGAGATCTCTCCGGATACCTGCCGTTTCTGGGACAGCACCACTCACGAGAAGCTCGACAAGGATCGCTTCCGCAGAGATATGGGCAATGTCGAGGAAGCTTACCAGGAAATCATGAAGCGTCTGATGGGAGAGTAATATGGGCGGATTTTTCGGTGCAGCATCTGAGCATGACTGCGTAACTGATGTATTTTTCGGAACCGATTACCATTCCCATTTAGGTACTCGCCGCGGCGGTATGACGGCGTTCTCTCCGGAACGCGGATTCCAGCGTGCGATCCATAGCATCGAGAATTCTCCCTTCCGCACGAAGTTCGAGAACGACGTGGTTTCCATGAAGGGCGGACTCTGCATCGGCTGTATCAGCGATACGGATCCCCAGCCGATCCTGATGCGCTCCAAGCAGGGATTGTTTGCTGTCTGCAGCGTCGGCATCATCCAGAATTCCAGGGAACTGATGGATGAACTGCTCCAGACCGGCTGCGCAAGCTTTGAGGCCATGAGCAGCGGTAATATCAATTCCGGCGACCTCATCGGTGCCCTCATTGCACAGCGTGCGACCATCACGGAAGGCATCCGCTATGCGCAGGAGAAGATCGTCGGGACGATGAACCTTGTGGTTCTGACCGAGGACGGCATCATCTGCGCACGCGATAAACGCGGCAGGCTGCCGATCATCATCGGTAAACGCGAGGACGGCTACTGCTTCTCGCTCGAATCCTTTGCGTTCCAGAAGCTGGGGTACTATACCCACAAGGAACTCAAAGCAGGCGAGATCGTCCGTCTGACGGCAAAATCCTGCGAAACGCTGTCGCCCGGCAATGACGAGGATCTCAAGATCTGTTCGTTCATGTGGACGTATTACGGCTATCCGAATG
>JAFPXW010000140.1 GCA_017394565.1 Oscillospiraceae bacterium
CCGTCACACCGGAAAAGCAGGAACAGCTCTATCGCCGTTTGCAGGAACGGATGGGAAGCGCCGATACCACTATCGAGATCACGCCCGAACCGCAGGAAACTGCTGAATATCCGCGCTTTGAATGGGTGCGCCGCTATGGTGCGGCGGCTGCTTGCTTTGCCGTTTGTGCAGGAACGATGGCTGGGCTGTTCTGGCTGAATGGTCATGCGCCCACGAAACCGATGCAGGATATGGATTCCAGTCCCACGGCTGCAAGCGATGCCGGTTCTGTCACAGACGATCATCCGGTACAGCACGGCACTGCACGCGCTGTCAGGATCGGCGACACGTTTGAAGCGGACAATCTCACGGAAACGGGGGCGTGTTCCGTCAAAGTCGCTTCGGCAGAATGGGACGACGGGGAACTCACGCTCGAAGTCGAGCTCACCAGCCGCGGCACATCGCTTGCATCCGATCCGGCATTGTATTTTGTCGACAATTTTCTGCTGATGAACGGCAAGCAAACCATTTCACCGGATGCATTTGAGATCGACGGCGAAACGGGCGAACCGACCGGAAGCTTCCTGCTGCCGGAAAACACATCCCGAACACTGACATTGCATTATCAGGTCGGCGAGGGGAAAGCTGTGTGGAAATTCTCCACCGGCTGCTCGCCTGATCTGCCCTATGTTCTGATTTCATGACAGATAGGAGGATACCCATGAAAAAACACCAGATCTGCGCACTTCTGACCGCTGTGAGCCTGCTGCTTTGCGGCTGTCAGAAAATTGACAATACCGACCTTCCCGACGATGCATCCAGCCAGGCCGAGAGCATGGATGCCGCAGAAAGCGTACCGCTTGCGGACGATGTACTCACGAACCTTGTAAGCTGTGAGGAGATGACAACACCAGAGAATTTCTATGGATTTCCGCTGCTGATGAAAACGCCGGATGGCTATTTGCAGCCCAGAGATGTCAGCAAATGCACCACTTATGACGAAAATCTGACGGTGAACGGCAAGCTTGACCTCGTGCCGCTTGCACCGCATGACGGATTTTATCTGAGGAATACGTTCTACGCGACCTCGGACGATGCAATCTATGCGCTGTGTACGATGGAAAATCACAGCAATATGCCGCCGTATGAGAATGGGCAGGAGACTTACGACTGGGACACCTACAACGAGTCGTGGGAAAGCGAATACTACCTGTGTACCTATCAATACGACGGCACACTGACGGACAAAGTGAAGATCGAGGGCTTGGAGGCATACCGCGATCCGCAGGGATATGACCGCTTCGGCGGCATCCTGTATGCGGATGGAAAGTGCTACCTTGCACTGTACTCCGGTGCGATCCTGCGCATCGAACCCGATGGTTCGCTGACGGAAACCATCCCGCCGCAGCTTGGGGAAATGGGGGATACGATATTCGATTCGTTTTATTTCCTGTTTGACCGCGACAGCAAGACGATCCTTTACACGGTAGAATATGGTACAGCGCAGGACGGAAGCGCGATACAGTCAGCAAAAATGTATGATTTTGACGTGGAAACAGGGACAGTCGGAGATCCGTTCTTTCAGCAGGATGCCATTGATCACGGATCAGGTGTCCAGCCCCGTTCCGGCGGATGCGGCGAATATCGTCTGTTTGTGACCGATGAAAAGAATCAGCTGCTTGGCATCAGGGACGACGGCACGACAGACGTGGTCATCGACTGGGAAGCATCCGACCTCAACCCGATGCCCGTTGTACCGCTGGCGGACGGGACATTTGTCGGCGAAAAGCAGGATGCACAAGGCGGCGCACCATCGCTCGTTCGCCTCACGCGCCTGCACAAGTCCGAAATTCAGGAACGCCAGACCATCCGGCTTGGCGTGCTGGGGATCAATGACAGTGTGAACCAGTTCATCAAGGATTTCAACTGGAAAAACAAGCAGTACCGGATCGAGAAAGTTTCCTACGAACCGACGGTGGACGAGGAACACGGTTATCGCTACGACTATGACGATGCTAAAAAACAGCTTCGTTCCGACATTATGAACGGCAACGCACCGGATGTTGTCATCATGTATGAGAATCACGATGAATTTCTCCGGCTGGGTTCGCGCGGTGCATTCGAGGATCTGAACCCGATGATCGACACCGATACGGATTATCCCCGTGCGGCGTTCGTTGAAAATGTACTGGAATCACTGGAGCATCCGAATGGATCGCTGTATGCGATCCCGAACGGTTTTAAGGTCATGACGCTTGCCGTCAAGTCGAAATTCGCCGACAAGGAGAACTGGACATTTGACGATATGTTCGAGCTGTACGAGGGTGCAAGTGACCGGCTGTATTACTGGAGTACGAAGGAACAGGCACTGGAGCTGATCCTGTTGGGAACGGATCTCACCGACGAACTGAACGGAACGTGCCGGTTTGATACGCCGGAATTCCAGAAGATCCTCGAATTTTGCAACCGCTATCCAGCAGAAAGTACCGAGCCTGCCAAGAATTACGAAGATCCGGAACAGAATGCGAAGTACGAGCAATGGATCCGCGAGAATTTCGAGCGCTATATGCACGATGAGGATTATCTGTATCCCATGAGCATGGGGAAAAGCTCTTTTGCCGCCGGTGCTTACAGCTATGCGCGTTCCAACCTTGGCAATGAGGACATCACGCTGGTCGGGTTCCCGTCTGACAACGGACAGGGCGGCAAGATCACGACCGGCGGTGAGATCGGCATCTGCACGTCCTGTCAGGACAAGGCAGGCGCCTGGAAGATCGTCAAGGAGTTCATGACGATGGAGGAATATTACAGCGAATACAACAACTATCCGATCCTGAACGATGCGTTCGAGGAAGCACTGGACGATGAGATGTATATTTTTGATTCCATCGAACAGGAGGACGGAAACTGGATCTTCGGCAGGACGGATCAGGAATATTATCAGGACGACGCGAAAGTCTATCCGCTGACGCAGGAGGAACGCGATCACCTCGAAACCTACATCCGCAACTGCAAGACCTATATGCTCCTTGACCAGAATGTGAAAAACATCGTGGAGGAAGAAGCGGAGGTCTATTTCAGCGGCGACCGAAACGCCGAGGATACCGCGAAGATGATCCAACAGCGTGCGGAATTGTATCTCAGCGAACAGCAGTAAGAGTGACACTCATTGGTAGAAATAGATAGAGAAAACCTCCGCAGGGAATCACATCCTTGCGGAGGTTTGGTTTTTGAGGAAATTATTTCCGGAACAGCGACCGCAGCAATCCGCCGCGAGGTTTGTCCGGTGCGGGAGCTTGCGCGTGGGATGCATCGGCAAGCGACTTCGCAAAATTTCTGGCATCACACAGAAATGCATCCGATACCTCGCAGATCTCCGAAAAATCGACCGATCCACGGGTGAGTTGTTCACATTGCTGCAAACTCAGCAAGCGTGTGAACCACCGTGAAGCCGTGACCTGCACCGTGAAATACCACAGGTCATCCGGATACGCTGAAACTTCCTCGCGAAGTGCCGTGCGGTCAGCATCCGGTTCTTTCAGACGAAGCGAAAGATAGGCTTTTTTGGAAGATTTGCAGAGCCGCAGTGTTTTGTAAGCCGGATCGTGTTCGCCGAGCTTTGAGGACAAATGCATTGCCGCTTCCGCCGAAAAGGGGATGCCGCTTTTTGTATCCGCAAGCGCCGCCGATCCCGACTGTTCCGAGAAGCAGACCGGAATCTGTCCCAGCGGATGATCCGTGACCGCAAAACTGAACGGCACAGGCGATGCGAGCATTTTCTGGCTCATCTCCATCAGCCGCGCCTGCCGCTGACGGGACACGCGGAGCGTCATAGCGATCTGTTCGATCTCTGCCGGAGAAAGCCGCACGATGCCGTGCTTTTCCCAGCCAGCCGCGCACACGAACAGCAGTTTCCAGCGGGAGATCATCCATGCGGTGCGCAGGGAAGTGTTCGGGATCAGGAAGCCGTCAAGATCAGCCGCACGTGTGAACGCATCAGCTTTGCAGCGAAGCATCGCCATTCCTTCCGGCAGACAGCAACAGAAAATGCTCTCGTGCAGGAGTTCGGCAGTTTGCTTGGCATCGACAGCGGCAGTCAGTTTTTCCTGAAAGGTCAGATGCAGCGCTCGCAGGAGAAAACTGCTTTTCGCGCTCAGCAGCAGGAAGCTTTCATCGTCCACATTCTGCCGCGGAAAATGCAGCGACGCAAATTCGATCTGGAATGCGCCCATCACGATCCCTCCTTCACGAATTGATACCGGCGTTTCGGCGGTGCATCGCCGGAAGTGACAGACCATTGCATCTGCGACGCGAAATTGCGGATCTGTTCGGCTTCTGCCAGAAGATCCGACATCAGGATGCCGTCCTCCGGCACGTCCGCCAGACTGCTTGTGAGGATGTCATCTGGAGCATTGGCCGGCTCATAGATCCCCCAGCTCCGGCACAGTTCGCGCCGGCCGGCTTCCTCCGTGTGCAGCCGCAATGTGTAGAGATGCTGCTCCGTGCAGACATCCTGCAAATTGGTGAGCCCGATCTTTTCAAACGGATCCTCTCCGGCATCCGGCAGCGGCGACATTCCGAGCGTCTGGAACACCTTGCCAATGCCGTAGGTGCTGCCGATCGTTCCGGCGAATTCCTGCGCCAGCGGCCCGAACAAAAACGGAAACGGCTGTGATGCGTTCCGGATGCAGGTACAAAGCGATTTCCAGGCATCCAAAGCCTTTTTCGCCGCAAGGTCGGAACGCAAGTCTGCTGAGAGCATTTCGTCCGCATACGGATCGAATAAAAATGCATCCGGGATCTGCGCCGGGAGTGAGATCTCTCCGTTCCGGCTGCGGTTGTAAAGGGTACGCGATTCCTCCATCGACCACAGCAAAAGTGACGGGATCAGGGCGAAAAATAATTCCCGCTGTTCAAATGGCGCACACCATCCCTCCAGTGACCAGACATCTTTGCCGCGCACTTCCTTGAGCCATGTGCCGGCAGCTTCTCCCTCCGCACGGGTGATGCGCAGGAGTACACAGCAGCGCGGCGGCGGCTGGCAGAGGAACAGATAGGTGTCTGCCCACGGATTCGGGCTTTTCGCGAGAATTTCGGGAGGGATCATGTTTCGCACATCGCCGAGCGCCTGAAAATCGCTCAGATACAGCAGCATTTCCGACCGCACAAAAGCCGGCGCCGCTTGCAGCGCAAAGCCTTCCGACTGCGAAAGTCCACGGCCGTACACCATGAAATCGACGTTCATCCTCTCACTCCTTTCCATCGCCTGGCAGCGGAATTCCGGTTGCGGCAGCCAGCAATGTCTGTGCTTCGTAAAGCCCCTTGACCGCCGCGGCATACACGCCGCGATTGTGTCTAAGCTCCAGCAGCCGGCGCGGTGCATTGGCCTGATAGACGCTGTTCCGGCGTTTGATGACAGCGGCGGCATCGTGCAATTCCTGCCGGAAGTAAGCTTCACGGCGCTTTGCCGCGAACCCGACCGCATCCCAGAACAGCTCCGCCGCCCCGACCGGTGATGCATGGTCAGCCGAACAGATCGAACCATCCGGCTGAAAGCCGCACGGATTGTAACATTCGCAGCACCACTCACGTTCGCCAAAAAGTTCAATGAGTTCCGGAGAAACCGAGCGGAGCATGGCATTGGCATCGTCGGCAGGGGAGGGCTTATGATCGCAGAACAGCGCGATGCAGACAGGCGTGTTTTCGGCATCGTTCAGGAATTTTTGTGCCGTCGGGATCACTGCATCCGGGGCAGCTGCCGGAACGATCAGGAGATTGGCGTCGGGAGATATTTCCTCCGCAGTCCCTTCCTCCGGCAATTGAAACGCAAACCGCACACGCCCGCAGTAGATCCGGTCGGTCGAAACCGCAAGCTCCATGTGCGGCGGGATCGTGTCCGGATCGGCAAGCGCTTTGCCAAGCGCGAACTGCATCGCAAGATTGGAGGCGATGAGTTCCGCCTTGGTATGTTCTGCATCGGGGAGAAATTCTTTCCCCTTCTCGCGCATACTTACGAAAAATTCCCTGCCGCCGCGCATGACCAGATGCCGCACAGTGGCTTCCACAAGTGCGGACAGCATCACGCGCCCCTGACCGTGACCAGCAGAAAGCACGCGGATCTGAACCATTTCGCGGTCGATCATCGCTTTTTACCAGCAGAACGTGTCACACGCACCTCGCCGGTTTCTGAGACCACTTCCAGCGCGAAATCCGGATCAAAGACATTCTCATACAGCTCCGGTCTGCCGCTGAGCGCCGAACGCAGCTCGCCAAGCGTGCGGATCTCGGCATTTTTCGCAGCGATGCGCTTTTTGACATCAGAGGAACGCAGACGCACAGGCTGTTCGAGCTCCGCCTTCTCCTTCTGCAATTCCATGATCCGGCGCATAACGGCATTGTACAGGCAAAAGAGGACGGACGTGTCCACATTTTCCTGCCGCAGCACGGCATCGGGAAGCAGGTTGTTGAATTCATCCACATTTGGCGAACCATCGCGCTTTCTGCCGACGACGGTCACAGGGATACTGCCGTAGCTCCAGTGCCGCGCGGCAGCCGTACTGAACGCGATCTCGTAAATATAATTGCGCAGGTCACGCTGTGCGCGTGAAAAATGGCTGCGGCTGATCTTCTCGTCGATCTGCGGACTGTCCGTCTGCGTGAGTGCCAGCAGGATCGTGTAACCCTCCACACGCATCGAACGAACGACGGCGCAGATATTGTCGGCGGACAGGTCACGGCGAGCCGCCTGTTCCTTGAACATACACTGCTCCGGGCTGTAGGTCTCCTCGAGCAGACCGGTGAAATTTCTTGCATTTGCGAGCATAATGACCGCATCGCTCCGGCGGATGAAGCGGCTGAGAATGTCGACCATGCGCGAGTTGAAATCCGCCGATGCATTGTCCAGAAGCTCACCTGCATAGTCTGTGATCGTGAGCAGACATTTCGGTTCGTCATTGACAGTCACGCGGAACGTGATCTCCACATAGCGGACAGTCGCCGTCGGCGCCTGAAACCCGTCATCGGGGTTGATCGTGAACATCTTGCGCAGCTGATCGGCAAGCTTCAGGCTTTCTGCAAGCTGATCCTGCTCGGAAGCGGCTTCGAGATCGCGTGCGGCGACCTGATCGGCATTTTTCTCCTTGGTTTCGGGGATAGCCGATTCCGACGCAGGGAAGCCATTTGCATAATGCATCATCTGGCTGAACAGCGACTCGCTGTCGGAAGCATCTGCGCCGGCAGGGGCGGTGAGCAGCACTTCCTCATTGACCTCGCCGGATTCCGTTTCGGGAGAGACACCGCGGCTGACCTTGATCGGTTCGAGCAGCAGCGTTTCTCCGGAGCCGAGCCGGACGCTTTTATGGACCATCGATTCCATGATGCCCTGAAAGAACGACGTTTTGCCGGAAGCAGAGCCGCCCATCAGTGCGATCACGATCGTTTGCAGTTCTGTTTCGGGCGTGTCCGGATTTGTCAGATGCTGCATGAATTGCTTGAAAGCCATAGAATTGATTCCTCCTTGCCAAAGGGTAATTTGCACCGTCCGATGCAAAGGCAACTACATTCAAATATATATTCAAATAAAAAGATTCGCCGCCGCGAAAGCGCACAGCACGGCGGTCGCAGCGATCAGCACCAGGCGACGTGTATGCCCGATGCCGTAAAAAATGCCGCGGATCAGCCGGCTTGTGTTCAGAAAGGCCAGTGCCGCAGAGCCGGCTGCCGTCACGCCGCGAAGGATGAGTGTGCTGATGTCCGGATGCAGACCGATCCCCAGGAGCGTCAGCAGTCCCCGCAGCGAAAGTGCAAGGATGATCCAGAGGATCGTCGTGCGGATCGTATCGGGGATGAGCGTTTCCGGGAATGGGAATTCATACCCGAACGGCGGCTCCTTCCGGCGGAAAATGGGATCATGTTCCAGCGGCTCTGCGAGTCCGAAACGCACCCGAAGCCGCATCGGATCGTCTGCGATGCCAATGTCCAGACCGGACGCCGGATCGCGGTAAAACCGTTCCAGACACGCCTGGCAGATCGGTGCATCGCCCATATAATCACGGCAGCGGATGCGCCTGCCGTCTTTCAGGATCTTGCGGCAGACGGAGCATTGCAGCGAACCGTTTGCTTTGATTTTTTCTGAAAATGCCAACGGTCAGACCTCCTTTTTGACATCCGGCACATCGGCTGCTGTGAAGCCGGCTCATGACAGCGGATGATAATAACCGGGAATGCCGGCGACTGCCTCTGTCCATTCGGATCTCTTGCCGCTGAGAAGGCTGAAAAGCCCGGCCTTGCGGGTGAGGTGATCCGCAGTTGCAGTGACGCTTTCATCTGCATTGACGCTGATATGCAGGAGCAGCTTATCCTCTGCCAGCTTGAATTCCTCCGGCAGTACGATCTTCAGGATCCCGAGGATCCGGATGCGGCTGCCTTCGGGATCGAGCGTGCTGTGGATGTGTTCCATACCGCGCGGACGGCTGTAGAGCCGGATCTGGAATCTGCCCTGTGCATCCAGATCGCTGCCGGTGACTTCACATTCGTGGGTGCATTTTGCCTTGCCGTCCGGCATCGGGATCCCTGCCCGGATCAGCGGCTGAAACACGGGCATGGCTTTCACCGGATCTGCTGCAATGATGCCCAGATCATAGGGAAGCTCGTTCATGACCGTGCCGTCGTCTTCCTCACGTTTATCGCAAAGTGCCGCATAAAAAACCGTACCGCGGATGACTGCATTCTGGTGATCAAGGTATACGATCCGGCAGTTCGGATGCTGGAGAAAGGCGCTGACAGTCTGCCGGAGTGCCGGCGACAGGGAGGCACCGCCGGTGACAAGGACTGTCTGGATCTGATCCGGTGCAGCACCGCAGTCTGCGCAGGCTTGCTTCATTGCGATGCGAAGCTGGCGGCTGTATGGCTCGAGCAATGTCAGAAGCTGCTGGCGCGTGTAACGAAACCGCACAAACAGCGAGGTTCCGCCCCGGCTGATCAGCTCCACCCGTTCCGAGGCCTGCTCGGAGAAGGAAAGCGTGCGTTTCATCTGCTCGGCGGCTTTGCGGATGCGGCGGCGGTTTGTCGCGAATACTTCTGCGGGTAGCTCCGCATCCTGTAAACGGTACAGCGCCAGCCCGTGCTGGAGATTGATGGTCTGGAGCATATTATTGATGATGACATTTGTCATTTCGCCGCCGCCGGGTGCGGCGTAGCTGTGCGTCCAGAGGGAACCAATCGCTGCGATGTCTCCCGGTGTCATGCCGGTTCCGCACGAAATGACGCAGACATCCGTCGATCCGCTGCCGGCGTCAATGACCATCACATCCCCCGTGACCGGCTCGTACAGCCGCTGATACAGCAGTGCAGCCGTCTGCGCAGCGACCATGTTCGCATTGAATCCGGCGTCCAGCGCGGCGCGGTGCCAGAGCGTGCGGACAGCGGAGGTGTGTCCGGCGGACATGGTGATGCTTGCCGGCGAATTCTCCTCGAATCCAAGCTCGTGCGCATCGCGGACGATGTGATCCATCATAATGCGTGCTGCCTTCTGGGGCGTGATCTGAATGCTGGAACCGTCGGCAGCAAGAACGGTCCGGTTTTCGGGCGGTTCATTCCCGGCCGGCATACACCAGATCAGCTCTGCCGGACTGGTTTCTGCAAGGTGCATCGCGTCGCGGCCAAAGACCGGAAGATCCCGTTCGCGGAACGCAATGACAGCCGGAAACGGCGGCAATCCTTCCGGTCGTTTCTTCGGAGTCAGCCGTGCGACGCGGATGGTGGAATGTCCCAGGTCGATCGCAAAGCAGGACTCCCACTGCTGAAAATGCAGCCGGGTGACGTCCGGCATCGGCACGTGCTGCGCCACGACCATACATTGGTACTCGATGGGCTTGAGGCGATAGGGGAGATTCCAGACAGCTGGTTTCTTCGGCTGAAAGACCTGCTCGCCGTAACGCAGGTGTGTGGCCGGCTGCCAGAAATTCGCGCCGTTCCGGAGTGGGATGCGGATGCGTTCGAGCTCTGTGAGCGTCTCCTCCTCAACGATGCACATATACGCCATGCCGCTGAACATCTTTGCGAGTCTGTCCAGGACTTCCTCACGGGAAATGCGGGTACGCGGATTGAGGTCGGTCATGGGTGCCACAAGGGAGCCGAGCCGTTCGCCGGAAACCTCCAGCAGGGGAACGCTTTTTTCGTCATACCCCTGCGCCATCAGGAAGCCGGCGGCACTCAGATCCGGATCCATGCCGGTCAGGAGCTTATACAGCATGAGACCGACGATGAACACGTCATCCGAGGTGTCATGCCGCGGCTGAACGGGAGTATACTCCTTTGCATAGCCGTCCGCTTTGCGCCGGATCGTCAGGTCGCCGAAGCGCGAATCCTCATCGTCATCAGGGTATTCGATGGAAAAAACGTCCGGATTGAGAAAAGCACCGTAATTCTGCCGGGGTGTCGTCAGAAGCTGCGCCAGCACATCCGCGATCTGCTGCTGATCCCAGCGCACGCACAGCCAGTCAGAGAGCTTGAGTTTCATGGCAAATCAGTTCCTCCCTCCGAGACGGACATCCAGGTCACGCTTGGTGCCGTCTGTCTGTGTGACAACGATCTGAAGAATTTTATCCTCCGTGAACACTGCATCGAATTGCAGCTTGGGGAGCGAGGGCTTGCGCAGAAGCTGACGGAACAATCCGCCCGGCTTCCCGTCGGCTGCCAGCGGAAGCGTCCGGCGCAGGATGGTCGTGCAGGTGCGCGGATCAAATTCACCGCGGTATTCCACCAGCTCGATGTTGATGGAGGTCGCCCCTTCCTGTTCCGGCTGCACCTCGGCAGCAAATACATCGCCCGTGTGGACAGCCGTCCCTTCTGTGATGATGGGAACGACGGAGGTGCGGCCGTTTTTGAGTAAGCCAATGGAGGAATACGCCTTGTTTTCGATGTGAAGCCGCTGGTTGCTGTTGCAGATGGCAGC
>JAFPXW010000141.1 GCA_017394565.1 Oscillospiraceae bacterium
CACGTCAGCGGCGGCACGACGGACTGTGTCCTGTGCGAACCGGATGCGGAAAACGGCGATTTTATCCGTGTGAAGCCTGTTTCCGGCTCGCTTGACCTCAAGGCCGGGCAGGCGATCGACCGCGTGGGCGTGATGATGGGACTGCCGTTCCCGTGCGGCATCGCGCTCGAACAGCTTGCGGTGAAAAGTAACGAGAAATTCCGCTACAAGCCGACTATGCGAGGGCTTGACTGCTGTCTTTCGGGACTGGAAAACCAGTGCCGGAAGCTGCTCGATGAGGGGAGATCGCACGAGGATGTGGCTTGCTTCTGTCTGACCGCCGTGGGCGAGGTGCTGCACGAAATGACGGAGCGCGTGCTGGAGCAGTACGGCGATCTGCCGGTGCTGTACGCCGGCGGCGTGATGTCGGATCTGTTCATCCGGAATCGTCTGGAAGGGGCGCAGCGCTACTTTGCCGCGCCGGAATTTTCCTGCGACAATGCCGCAGGCACGGCGATCTTTGCGGCGCTGAGCGCCAAGCATTAAGGAAGTACTGATTGATTTGTAAATCAGTACTTGGGGCGCAGCCCCACAAATAGCCATTTTACGATCCTCGAAGTACTGTATTACCAATTTGATCAGTGCTTCCTTACAATAAACTGGAAGGTGTCAGGATGGGTGTCATCACGGTATCACAATTGAATCGCTATATGGCGTCGCGCATCGGCGGCGACACGCATCTGCGCAGCTTCATGATCCGCGGAGAGATCTCGAATTTCACCGCGGCGTCTTCCGGTCACTACTACTTTTCCCTGCGTGACGAGGGAAGCGTGATCCGCGCCGTGATGTTCCGGCGGATGGCATCGCTGCTGAAGTTTCAGCCGGAGGACGGCATGAAGGTCATCGTCAATGCCGGCATGACCGTCTATGAAGCCGGCGGCGTGTATCAGCTCAATGTCACGGATATGCAGCCGGACGGTGTCGGTACGGTCGCACTTGCACTCGAACAGAGAAAAGCAAAGCTGCGCGAGGCCGGGTTGTTTGACGAATCTGCCAAGCGTCCGCTGCCGATATTGCCGAAAACGATCGGCGTCATTACATCGGGAACGGGTGCGGCATTGCAGGATATCCTGCATATCCTGCGCCGCCGCTGCCCCATCGTCAGGGTGAAGGTATTTCCCGTTCTCGTGCAGGGCGAACAGGCGCCGGAAGCCATCACACGCGCGATCCGGCAGGCAGGCGCACAGGACTGTGATGTCCTGATCCTCGGCAGAGGCGGCGGCGCCTCGGAGGATCTGAGCGCTTTCAATGCGGAAAATGTCGCCTACGCGATCTATGACTGCCCTGTGCCGGTCATTTCGGCGGTCGGGCATGAGACAGATTTTACCATCGCCGATGCCGTGGCAGACCGCCGTGCGCCGACGCCCTCAGCAGCGGCGGAGCTGGCAGTGCCGGAGCTTTCGGCTTTGCATGAGAAAGTCCGCATCGCCGAAAATGCCCTGCGGCAGACCTATCTCGCCGGACTCGACCGGAAACGCAGACAGGTGGACGGATTGCAGGGGAAATTGCAGCAATATCGACCGGAATACCGCATCCGTGTGCAGCGTGAACAGCTTGGAAGCATGACAGAACGGCTTCACCACGCGATGCAGCAGTATCTCGGACAGCGGATCAGCCGGCTGACGGCTGCGGAGGAAAAACTTACCGCACTCGATCCGCTGCGTGTTTTGCAGCGCGGTTATGCGGCGGTATACCGTGCGGACGGCGAGGTGCTTTCATCTGTGAAGGGCACTGCCGCCGGTGAAATGATCCGGGTGCAGCTTTCTGACGGCAGCATCCGCGCAAAGGTGGAGGAGATCCATGAGCTATGAAGAAATGATGCAGCGCCTGACAGAGATCACATCCCGTCTGGAACGTGAGCAGCTTCCGCTGGAGGAAGCCTCGAAGCTTTACGCAGAGGGCATGGAGCTGGCAGGCAAATGCCATACCATATTGAATGAAGCGGTACTCTCCGTGCAGGAGATCGAGGTATCGGGAAAAGAGGAATGAAGATGATCGATGTGAAACAGCAGCTCGCAGCTTACGCAGAGCGTGTGGAGGGCTATATGCTCGCGCAGATCGCAGGCATGGAGCAGGATACGCAGAAAATGGCGCTCGAGCAGCTTTACGGTGCGATGCGCCACTCCCTGACAGCAGGCGGAAAGCGCATCCGTCCGGCACTGGTGTATGCATTTTGCGAAGCCTGCGGCGGCGATCCTGCAAAGGCAGATCCCGCAGCGTGCGCAATGGAGATGTCCCACACGGCTTCCCTCATTTTCGACGACCTGCCGGCACTTGACAACGACGACCTGCGCCGCGGAAAGCCTTCCTGCCACAAGGCATTCGGCGAATCCACGGCGATCCTTGCAGGGCTTGCGCTCGTTAACGCTGCCTATGAATTCATGGGTGCTGACAAGGCGCTGAATGATTCCCAGAAAGCCCAGCTTTGCTATACATTGGCACGTCGTGAGGGCGCGGTCGGCATGGTCGGCGGCGAGCTGA
>JAFPXW010000142.1 GCA_017394565.1 Oscillospiraceae bacterium
ACCTATTTTAAACGTCCGCGTAGCGGACACCGAAACTACGAACTACGCACTACGCACTACGAACTAAGCGAAGCGAACTACGCACTACGAACTACGCACTTCTCCTAACGTTCGCCAGCACGAACAGCACGCACAGGATCGTTACGCCTGTGTCCGCGAATACCGAGAGCCACATATTCGCAAAGCCCAGAAAGCCCAGCAGCATGATGGCGATTTTCACGGCGAGGGCGAAGATCACACAGAATTTCGCGGTTTTGTTCACACGTCCGGCAATGTCCATCGCGGTCAGGATCGACTGCGGATCGGAGCTGAGAAGCACAAGGTCAGCCGCTTCCATCGCGGCATCGGCGCCGCTTCCCATCGCGGCTCCCACGTCCGCACCCGACAGCACCGGCGCATCATTGATGCCGTCACCGATGAACAGGACGCTGCCGCGTTCCTCACGGACAGAGGTCATCACGGTCGGTTTCGTGTCCGGCAGGAGATCGGCGTGCATTTCCTGCATCCCCAGTTCTTTCGCAACAGAGCGCGAGTGCTGTTCGCTGTCGCCCGTCAGCATCACGGTGTAAAGCCCGCGGTCATGCAGGGCGGCGATCGTTTCCTTCGCGTGCGGCTTGATCGTGTCCGACAGCACCAGATACCCGAAATATGCCCCGTCTACCGCCACATAGACGCAAGTACCAGCCTGCGCAGGCGTCGGGACGGCGATGGATTCGAGCTGCATGAGCTTCTGGTTTCCGCAGGCGATGCGGTGTCCGCCCGATGTACCGGTGATGCCCTTTCCGGCAATTTCCTGCACATCAGAGGCTTTCTCAAACAGCACCGAATGTTCACTTGCATAGGTCAGGATGCTCTTGGCAACGGGGTGATTCGAGAAGCTCTCCAGCGCCGATGCATAGCGGATGAGTTCCTCCAGACTGCCCTCGGAGTGCATCGCCGTCACCGTGAACGTGCCTTCCGTCAGCGTTCCGGTCTTATCCATGACGACTGCCTGCACCTTGTCGAGCGCTTCGAGCGTCAGACCGTCCTTGAACAGGATGCCCTTTGCCGAACCTGCACCGATACCGGAGAAAAACGCCAGCGGCACACTCAGCACCAGCGCACACGGGCAGGAGATCATCAGGAAATTGCACGCCGTGTAGATCCAGTGGCTCCAGTTTCCGGTGACAAGGGAGGGGATGACCGCCGTCAGCACGGCGATGGCGACCACGACAGGCGTGTAAACTCTCGCGAATCTCGTGATGAACCGGTCGATCTTCGGCTTGCCGGCGGCGGCGTTTTCCACGCTGTCGAGAATGCGCTGTACCATCGAATCCTCCAGCGCCGCGGTGACTTCCAGCTCGATGACACCCGACTGATTGATACAGCCCGACATGACTGCATCGCCCTCGCGGACGGTCACGGGAACGGGTTCGCCGGTCATTGCCGAGGTATCGACGGTGCTTTCGCCGCGGACAAGGATGCCGTCCACCGGGATGCGGTCGCCGGCGCGGACAAGGATATGGTCGCCGACCTGGACATATTCCGCAGGGATGGTCTCCGTCTGTCCGTCGCCGCGGCAGAGCGCTACGGTTTCCGGACGCAGGTCAATGGCTTCCATCACGGACTTGCGGGAACGCTCCACCGCGATGTGTTCAAACAGTTCGCCCAGCCGGAAGAACAGCATGACGCCGGCGGCTTCCTCCCAGCTCCCGATGCAGATGGCGCCGATGGTTGCGATGGTCATGAGGAAATTTTCATCGAAGATCTGCCCTTTGGTGATGTTCCTAAGCGCCGAGAGCAGGACTTCCCAGCCCATCAGGAGGTACGCGCCGAGCAGGAGGAGCTTGGAGAGCATTTCCGGCTGGAGATGGAGCAGATGCAGGACAAGCCCGATCACGAACAGCACGGCGCCAAGGATCAGCGTGACCGTTCCGGCATCCATGCCGTGGGATGTTTCAGAGCCGTGCGCATGGGCGGAAGCTGCGTGAACGGCGGCATTTTCGGCTTCCTCCTGCTGATGCTCGGCCTTGCAGGCGCGGCAGGCGATCTCGTGGTCGTGGTGCAGGACGTGGGAATGCGGATGCGCCTTGTGCCGGAGCGTGAACACCACGCCCTCCTCGACAGAATCCGCCGCCGCCTGCAATTTCGCCAGCAAGCCCTCGGTGGACGTGACATCGAGATGGAGCGTGCCCTGCGTATAGGACAGCGCGGCAGTCTCGACGGTATCAATGCCGGCAATGGCGGCTTCGATCTTCGCGGCGCAATTGGGGCAGTCGATGTTCTCGAAGGTATAGACAATTTTCATAAGCTTCTCCTTTCAAGGTGTTCCGCACGGGGCAGAATGAAAGTGAGTATCAGTTTCAATATTTGAACAGTTATTCAAATGTTCAAACATATTATACCACGGAACGAGGGGGTTGTCAAGAGGGGAATTAGAAATTAGGAATGAGGAATTAGGAATGAGGAATGAGGAATTGTCAAGAAGGTCAAGAAGTTCAAGGCGCCAAAATTCTATAGAGGCAGCGCCTTGGCGCCTTGGCGCCTTGATTTATCCGACTAAAGCAAATCATGCATCAAGAGCCGGTTTCCATAAACGCGCCGTCAGGCGCACCACAAT
>JAFPXW010000015.1 GCA_017394565.1 Oscillospiraceae bacterium
GAGCCTGCTCCGGCTGCCGAACCGGAGATCCAGTATGTCTACAATAACGGCACATTCACCGGCAGCGGTCTTTCTCCTGCGGACGACGAAGGCAAGGACTACGAGAGCCATGTCGAAGCAGACGTGACCATCGAGAATGATGTCATTACTGCGATCGTTCTGCGGTTCCCGGAGGATGATGCAGATTTCTTCTGGATGGCAAATGATGCAATCCCCGGCCGTGTTCTGGCAGCACAGTCAGCTGACGGCGTAGATGCCAGATGCGGCGCTACCAGAAGCGCAGAGGGTGCGCTGGAAGCCATCCGCAATGCCCTCAACAGTGCAAGAAGATAATTTTTCTGATTTCATCAGCACCGTTTTTCTCTGCGGAAACGGTGCTGTACGTTTGCACAGGATCATGAAAAGGATTGCTTTTTTCTCACATCTGTGCTATGATGAAAGAAAACACCTGAAAGGAATTTGACATGAAGCGAACTACAAAATGGCTCTGCCTCCTGCTTTTCGCGCTCGGTCTGACGGGATGCAGCTCACCGGAAGCTGCTGAAACGACGCTGGAATCCACCGATCTGTTTGCGATGGACACCTACATGAACCTCAAGGTCTACAGCGTCAACGGACATACACCGATCACGGAAGCGTCCGAGAGGATCACGGCGCTGGAGAATACATTTTCCGTCACAAATCCCGACAGCGATGTCAGCCGCATCAATACCAACGGCTCTGCGGAAGTGTCCGATGATACGAAAACCGTCATCGAAGCCGGACTTTCGACCGGGATCGAAAGCGGCGGCGCTCTCGACATCACGATCTATCCCCTGCTCCGTGCGTGGGGCTTCACGACGGACACTCAGCAGGTGCCGGATGCGAAGACGATCAACGCGCTTTTGGAAAATGTCGATGCCTCGCGTGTGAACGTCGAGGGAAATACCGTTTCGCTGCCTGACGGCATGATGCTCGACCTCGGTGCGCTTGCGAAGGGTTACACGAGTGATGAGGTCATTCGCATTTTCAAGGAAAACGGCGCGGAATCGGGGATCATTTCCCTTGGCGGCAATGTGCAGGCGCTCGGCAGAAAGCCGGATGGTTCGCTCTGGTCGGTCGGTGTGGTCAACCCCTTTTCTCCGGCAGAAAACCTGTGCGTTCTCAGAATTGAGAATCAGGCGGTCATCACATCCGGCAATTATGAGCGTTATTTCGTTGCGGATGACGGCGAAATGTACTGGCACATTCTCGACAAATCTGACGGCTATCCGGCGGATAATGGACTGGTTTCCGTGACAGTCGTCGGCGACAGCGGTCTGCGGTGCGATGCGCTTTCGACTGCACTGTTCGTGGAGGGTGAGGAACAGGCACCGGAGCATTGGCGGCGCTGCGATGATTTTGAGATGATCTGCGTGACGGCGGACGGGCGAATTCTGCTCAGTGAAGGGCTGGAGGATTCTTTTGAAAACACCAGCGGACTTCCGGTCGAGGTGATGCATCGTGAATAAGAAATTGCTCGCGCTGCTCATCGCAGTCGGTGTGGTGTTCGGTATCTCTCTGGTTGCCATGCTGCTGGGAATGCGCAATTCTGAAAAGCGCATGGTCGTCATTACACAGGACAATCAGGTGATCCACAAAATCGACTTGAATTCCGCCGAAAACCAGACCATCCGTGTGGACGGAACGGACGGCAGCTATAATCTCATCACGATCCGTGACGGAGAGATCTTCATGTCGGAAGCCAACTGCCCTGACCAGACCTGCGTGAAAATGGGGGCACTTCGCGCAGAAAACCTGCCCATCGTCTGCCTGCCGCACAAGGTGGTCATTCGCTTTGCAGAGGAGGGAGATGCATGAAAACCAGACGACTGACGGAGCTTGCACTCCTGACGGGTGTGGCGCTCATTATCTTCATCATCGAACTGCGCATCCCGAACCTGACACCGATCCCCGGCGTAAAGCTGGGACTTGCGAACATCATTACCGTGTATGCTGTCTTTCGCTATCGGCCGAGTGAGACGGCCATGCTGGTCGCGTGCCGTATCATTCTGGGGGCGATTTTCAGCGGAAAGCCGGATACGCTGCTTTACAGTGCAGCCGGGGCGTTCTGCTGTCTGCTCGGAATGCTGAGTGTCCGGAAGCTCATTCCGGCGCATTTCATCTGGCTGTGCAGTGTGGTGGGCGCGATCTTCCATAATATTGGGCAAATCTGTGCGGCACTTGCCGTCATGCGCACCACAGCTGTGCTAAGCTATCTGCCGGTGCTGATGGTGTCCGGCTGCATTGCGGGGCTGTTCACCGGACTGTGTGCGCAGCTGTTATTAAAACGGCTTGGGAAGGAAAAGCCGAATCATCCCACATAAAACAAACACAGCACAGAGCGAAAAACTCTGTGCTGTGTTTGTTATTTCTCGACCTGTCCGGCTTTGTACCGCGCGAGGAAATCCTTCGTTTCCGATGCCACAACTCCCGACAAGGCAATGAGGGCAATGACATTCGGGATCGCCATCAGACCATTGAAAATGTCCGCCATATTCCAGACGGCCTTCACCGTGAGGTAAGGGCCGATGAATACCGCCAGCACGTACAGCCAGCGATACACGATTGTCACTTTTGGCTTAGCGCCGACGAGATAGGACAGGCAGCGTTCGGAGTAGTAATTCCAGCCGAGGATGGTCGTGAATGCGAAAAACGCCAGACACATCATCAGCAGAAACGCCGAAATATGCTCCGGAAACGGCAGTCCATAGCGGAATGCGTCGGTTGTGATCTGCACGCCCTGCAATTCCGGATTCGCATAGCTGCCGGCCATCACAATGGAAAGCCCCGTCATCGTGCAGACGATGATGGTGTCGATGAACGTTCCCGTCATGGTGACAAGTCCCTGGCGAACCGGTTCCTTCGTTCTGGCCGCAGCTGCTGCGATCGGTGCAGAGCCCAGTCCGGCTTCATTGGAGAAAATGCCGCGTGCCACGCCGCTTCGCATCGACATCATCATGACGGCCGTGCCGGCTGCACCGCCTGCAATGGGACGCAATCCAAACGCACTTTTCACGACTGTCACGACAGCTGCCGGGATCTCCGTGATGTGCGTCACAACGATCAAAAGACAGCTTCCGACGTAAATGACGATCATCAGCGGGACAATGATCTCCGAAACCGTCGCGATCCGCTGAATACCGCCAATGACGATCAGCGCGACACAAATCGTGACAAGCAGTCCCACAAGGATCGTTGTCCAGGTGTAGCTTTGCCCGAAAATCGAGATCGTGTGCAGTGACTCCGGATCAAAGAAGCTGTTCGCTGCCGAGGTAATGCCGTTGACCTGCGTGATCGTGCCGATACCCAATAATCCGGCTCCCAGTCCAAACACCGCAAACAGCTTTGCGAGCCACTTAAAGCGCTGGCCCATGCCGTTTTCGATGTAGTAGAACGGGCCGCCAAGCATTCCGCCATTGCTGTCAACCGTGCGGTATTTGATGGCAAGCAGGCCCTCAGCGTATTTCGTTGCCATGCCAAAAAATGCAGCAATTTCCATCCAGAACAGCGCACCCGGTCCTCCGGCCGCAAGCGCCGTTGCAACGCCGACGATGTTACCCGTGCCGACCGTTGCGGAAAGCGCGGTACAGAGCGCCTGAAAGCTTGAAACCTCGCCGCTTCCCTGTTCCTCGTCGCGCAGCATATACCGCAGTGCAAGCCCAAGCTTCCGTACCTGCAAAAAACCGATCCGTATCGACAACCATATGCCGCACGCGATGATGAGAATGATCAGCGGCAATCCCCAGACGATTTCGTCAACTGCCGTTACAAAATCATTAAATGCTTCCATAAGACCTTCTTTATGTTTTCAAGTATTTGCTCATCTGATAGTGAGCAGTATTTATATTATACCAGAAATCCGGTGGGTTCGTCAAGTGCTTTCGCTAAAAATATCACGAAAAACTTTGTCTATCAAAATTGACCTGCCTCACACTCGGAAGCAGGTCATTGCATTTCTTTCGTATTACATCAGTTTGAGATACAGCTCGCGGATCTCCGCAACGCTGGTGTCACGCGGATTGCCGGGACAGCAAGCATCTGCAAATGCCGATTCACTGAGAAAATCGAGATCATCGGGATTCACGATGTCCTTCAGATCCTTCGGGATGCCGACATCCTCCGCAAGCTGACGAACTGCATCGACAGCAGCTTTGCGGTATTCTTCCGGCGTCATGGTCTCCGTGCCTTCTACGCCCATTGCCTTGGCAATATCGCGGAATTTTTCTCCGGTAAAATCGGCGTTATACTCCATGACAGTCGGCAGGATGATCGCGTTCGCCACGCCGTGCGGAGTGTCATACACCGCCCCGAGCGGATGCGCCATCGAATGTACCAGTCCCAGCCCGACATTTGAAAAGCCCATGCCTGCGATGTATTGCCCAAGTGCCATGCCTTCTCTGCCTTCCTTTTCGTTGCGGACAGCCGAACGCAGGGACTTGGCAATGATCTCGATCGCCTTGAGGTGGAACATATCCGTCATTTCCCACGCCGCTTTCGTGGTATACCCCTCGATCGCGTGCGTCAGCGCATCCATACCGGTCGCCGCGGTCAGGCTCTTAGGCATGGTACTCATGAACTCCGGATCCACGAACGCCACCACGGGAATGTCATGCGTATCCACACAAACCATCTTGCGGTTCTTTTCCTCGTCGGTGATGACGTAGTTGATCGTCACCTCCGCCGCCGTGCCGGCAGTTGTGGGAACGGCCAGGATCGGGACGGACGGATTCTGCGTCGGTGCAACGCCTTCCAGCGAGCGGACGTCCGCAAAATCGGGATTGGTGATGATAATGCCGATGGCTTTTGCGGTGTCCATCGAGGAACCGCCGCCGACGGCAACGATGTGATCCGCGCCGCTTGCCTTGTAAGCTGCCACGCCGCCAAGCACATTGTCGATGGTCGGATTCGGCTTGATCTCGGAATATAGCTCATATGGGATATCATTTTCTTCGAGCAGGACCGTCACCTTGGAAGTCACGCCGAATTTCACAAGGTCGGGATCCGAGCAGATGAAAGCCTTGCGGAAACCGCGCCGACGGATCTCACCGATGATCTCTGCAACTGCACCGCTTCCGTGATAGGAAGTTTCGTTCAATACAATTCTATGTGACATAATGATCCCTCCAAATCGATGGGGCAATACCCTTAATACAGATTATTATATCATATTTCTATCCAAATGTCAATATCATTTTGTATAATTTCACGATTCAATAGAGAATAATTTCCCGAAATGCAAAAATCCCCTGTGCCTTTTCATAGCACAGAGGAAAGATTCAGCTTGTCAGTCCGAACCATGCACCGAAGCCGAGGACAGTCAGCACCGAAATGATGACCGCCGCCAGCGCACAGCCGCAAAGTACCGCAACGATGCTCTTTTTGAAATCAAGATCCAGCATCGAAGCCGCCAGCGTGCCCGTCCATGCACCGGTCCCGGGAAGAGGGATGCCAACAAAGAGGAGCAATGCCCAGAACATTCCCTTTCCGGCCTTTTCCTTGAGTTTTTCGCCGCCCTTGTGTCCTTTTTCCAGGCACCAGCTAAAAAATTTGCCGATGACCGGCTTATCTGCGCCCCATTCCAGAATGCGGCGTGCAAAGAAGAAAATGAACGGCACAGGGATCATATTTCCCAGCATTGCGATCGCGATCGCCCAGTAGATCGGCACGCCCATGCCGACGCCGAACGGGATCGCGCCGCGAAGTTCGACCAGCGGTACCATCGCAATGAACAGTGTCCAGAGGTATCTTGCCATATAAAAATCCAAACCTTTCTTATGTTCGGCAGCCCGGCCGGCTGCATCAGGTGAACGCCAGCACTGCCCAGATCAGCAAAGCCAGCAAACCGCCGGACAGCACCAGACCGGCACCGATAACGATCCAGCTATACCAATCGTACAGCATATATTTTTTCTTGCCCTTGAAAAGACGTACAGGATAGGTCTTTCCCTCACGGTAGATGAACTTTGTGAATGTGATCTCCGCCGGGAATGTATTTTTGTACTCCTGCCCGTCGATCTCGTAAATAGCATAGGTTCCTACGACTTCATGCTGTATGATGCGCAGGAATTTACCATGTGTCGGCTTGCTGATGAGTGTGAGGATGAGCGCTACGATAAAGAAGATCACCATTGCTGCAAGCAATAGCGCCATCAGTCCGATCACACCGATCACAATGTTGAAGGCGGCACACCGAGGATCAGCAGCAAAATAATGATCACAATTGCGGCAACAATGATCTCCATAAACTCACTCTCCGTTCAGAAACCAGCTTGCGAGATAGAGCGAACCGCAGATGACGATGCTTCCGCCGTTGCGGTGCGTCCAGCTCTTGGCAATTTTCAAAGCATCAGAAAGCGCGACGGACTGCGAAAATTCGCCGCCCATCTCTGCATCGAACAGTGCATCCAGTTCACGAGCCGGCATCGCCGTCGGCGTGAAGCCGTCCACACACAGGACTTTATCGAACACATGACCAAGACGCTGCGCAGCAAAGGGCGCCGCATCCGCATGAGTCATGCCGATAATGCCGATGATCGGCGTTTCTCCAGCGCGTTCCAGCGCACTGGCAAGCGCCTCGATGCCGTCGGCGTTGTGACCGCCGTCGAGAAGGATCGGCGGATACTTGGAAATGACCTGCATCCGCGCAGGGATCGAGGTTTTGGCGATGCCGCGTTCCACCGCAAGTCCGGGAAAATTCCAGCCCTTGTCGCCAAGCGCGTAGACCGTTTCGATCGCGGTCAGTGCATTTGCGACCTGATGCTCGCCGCCCATGATGGTTTCAAAATTCTGCCCGAAATAGCGGAATTTCGTGCCAGTCAGGGATGTTTCGATCAGGCGGAAATTTTCATCGCTCATGTCCGGGAACCAGCATCGCGCTGCACCGGCTTCACGCGACCTGTCAAACGCGGCACGGACAGTCGTCATTTCGTTTTTCGGCGAGATCACGACACACGCACCGCGCTTGATGATGCCAAGCTTTGCTGCGGCGATTTCCTCCAGCGTATTGCCGAGGATCGCCATGTGATCCATCGCAACCGTCGTAATGACGCAGGCTTCGGGATGTTTGATGATATTCGTGCAGTCGAGCGAACCGCCAAGTCCTGTTTCCAAAATGACGATCTCCGCCCCTGCTTCCACAAAATACAGCATCGCCGCCGCAAATGTGATCTCAAACTGCGAATAGCCGTCCTCCGGCTTCACAAGCGGCTGGATCTTCTCGCAGCATCGCGCCAGATCGCGTTCCGGAATATCCTGACGGTCAAGCCGGATGCGGTCACGGTAATGCCGGATATAGGGTGACGTGAACGTTCCCGTCCGGAAGCCACCTTCCATGAAAATATTGGTCAGATACTCCGCAACAGAGCCCTTTCCGTTCGTTCCGGCGATGTGGATGAATTTCAGCTTGTCCTGCGGATCACCGAGCGCCGCCATCAGGCGTGCGATCCGTGACAGATCGCGGACGGGCTCCCCTGCGTGAGAAAAGCCCTCCACGAAAGCCTTTGCTTCTGCGTATGTCATCAGCCCAGTGCCTTGATGGATGCAAGGATCTTGTCCATCTTCTCCTGTGCCTTCTGAAGCTTTGCCTTCTCAGCGTCGATCAGCTGTGCCGGCGCCTTTGCAAGGAAGCCCTCGTTGGAAAGCTTCTTCGACAGGAAGTCGATGTCCTTCTGTGCCTTCTCCTGCTCCTTCTTCAGACGTGCCTGCTCCTTCTCCTTATCCACAAGCTGCTCCATCGGGATGAACAGACGTGCCGCATGGGTAACGGCGGAAGCCGCATCCGGCATATCGAAGTGATCGCCGACCTCGATCTCGCTTGCAGATGCAAGCTTCTCAAAGAACAGTGCAGCCCCCTCAAACAGAGCCTTGTCAGCGGTTTCGATGCAGATCTTCGCCTTGACAGACGGCGGAACATTCAGCTCCGTTCTGGTGTTTCGGACAGCGCGGATGGCTGCAACGACCTTCTCAAAATCCTGCTCCTCTGCGGTAAAGTTCAGCTTCTCGTCGTAAACCGGATAATCCTGGAGCATGATCATGCTGCCGTCGCCGACCAGTGTCTGCCAGATCTCCTCTGTGATGAACGGCATGAACGGGTGCAGAAGCTTCAGCATACCCTGCATTGCCCAGACAAGCACCTGCTGTGCAGTCTCCTTGGCCTCGCCGCCTGCCTGGATGCGCGGCTTGGTCAGCTCGATGTACCAGTCGCAGAACACATCCCAGATGAAGTCATACAGCTTTGTGCAAGCCACACCAAGCTCGAAGGCATCGAGGTTCTGGTTGACCTCCTTGGCCAGCTGGTTGAACTTGGAAACGAGCCACTTGTCCTCCATTGTGAGGTTCTCCGGCAGTCCCTTGAACTCGAAATCATCCGCAAGGTTCATCATGATGAAACGGGATGCGTTCCAGAGCTTGTTCGCGAAGTTACGCGCTGCCTTGACCTTGTCGTCGATGTAGCGCATATCGTTGCCCGGTGCATTACCAGTCGCCAGCATGAAACGCAGTGCGTCTGCGCCGTACTGGTCGATGACCTCCAGCGGATCAATGCCGTTGCCGAGGGACTTGGACATCTTTCTGCCCTGTGCATCACGCACCAGACCGTGGATCAGCACCGTGTCGAACGGAACCTTTCCGGTATTCTCCAGCGCGGAGAACATCATGCGGATCACCCAGAAGAAGATGATGTCGTAGCCGGTCACGAGGGTATTGGTCGGGTAGAAATACTCCAGATCTTTGGTCTTTTCCGGCCAGCCGAGTGTCGAGAACGGCCACAGTGCGGAGGAGAACCATGTATCGAGCGTATCCGGATCCTGACGCATGGGCTTGCCGCACTTCGGGCAGTTGCAGGCGGATTCCTTGGTGACGGTCATTTCACCGCAGTCATCGCAGTAGAAGGCCGGGATCTGATGTCCCCACCAGATCTGACGGGAAATACACCAGTCGCGGATGTTCTCCAGCCAGTGATAATAGGTCTTGTCAAAACGCTCCGGAACAAACTTGGTGTCGCCGTTCTTGACAGCGTCGATCGCCGGCTGTGCCAGCGGTGCCATCTTGACGAACCACTGGGTGGAAACCTTCGGCTCGACCGTGGTGCCGCAGCGATAGCAGGTGCCGACATTATGGGAATAATCCTCCACGCGAACCAGTGCGCCCTCTGCTTCCAGATCCTCGACGATCGCCTTGCGTGCCTCGAATCTGTCCATGCCAGCGTACTTCGGATAATCTGCAACGATCTTCGCATCATCCGTGAACACGTTGATGACTTCCAGATCATGACGCTTGCCGACCTCAAAGTCATTCGGGTCGTGCGCCGGCGTGATCTTCACAACGCCGGTACCGAAGTCCATCTCTACATAGTCATCCGCAACGACCGGGATCTCGCGGTGAACGATCGGCAGGATCAGCATTTTGCCGACCATATCTTTGTAGCGTTCATCATTCGGGTTGACAGCAACCGCAGTATCACCCAGCAGAGTTTCCGGACGGGTGGTCGCAAGCTCCAGGTACTCGTCAGAATCCTTGAACTTGTAGCGCAGATGCCAGAAATGGCCTGCCTGATCCTCGTACTCGACCTCCGCATCGGACAGCGTCGTCATGCACTTCGGGCACCAGTTGACCATACGCTCGCCGCGATAGATCAGTCCCTTTTCGTAGTACTTGACGAACACATCCTTGACCGCCTTGGAGCAGCCCTCGTCCATCGTGAATCGCTCTCTGTCCCAATCGCAGGAAGAGCCGAGCTTCTTGAGCTGCTCGACGATCCTGCCGCCGAACTTTGCCTTCCACTCCCACGCACGCTTCATGAAGCCGTCGCGTCCGAGGTCTTCCTTGGTGACGCCTTCTTCGCGCATTGCTGCGACGATCTTGGCTTCGGTCGCGATCGCTGCATGGTCAGTACCAGGCAGCCAGAGCGCGGAGTAGCCGCTCATGCGCTTCCAGCGGATCAGGATGTCCTGGAGCGTCTCGTCCAGTGCGTGGCCCATGTGGAGCTGACCGGTGATGTTGGGGGGCGGAATCACGATGGTATAGGGCTTCTTCTTGGAGTCTACTTCCGCATGGAAGCACTTCTTCTCCATCCATGTCTTGTAAATTCTGTCCTCGAACTGTTCGGGGGCATAGGTTTTTGCGAGTTCTTTTGCCATTTGAAACTTTCTCCTTTTCTGGTTCGGGGCTGCATCAAAAAACGCCCCGAAGCATATTGCTTCAGGGCGAACAAATGTCCGTGTTACCACCTGAATTCGGGAAAACTCCCGCACTCTGCGCAGCTGGAAAGCCGCGTTTTGTTCTGTAACGGGAACTCCCGTCGGGGACTACTGAGCCAAACGCCGTTCGATCCGAAGCTCCGGGGCTACCTTCACCACTCCGCACGCGCGTCCTCACACCGGCCGGACGCTCTCTGAATCGTGCCGCAAGGGATACTCCTCCCCATCTTCGCTGTTCACTAAATCTTATTATACAGGATTTCGCGGATTTTGTCAAGTGCGAATTTTTAAAGGGCACGGAAATCAATTTTCAGGTTCTGTTATGAAAACAGGCGCGTTTCTTTCCCCCCACCCCCAACCCCCTCCCCGAGGAGGGGGCTATTTTTGCAGGGGGCTGCGCCCCCTGCACCCGCAAAATTCATAAAATGGGTACGAAAAAATTTAAAAATTGATTTCCGTGTTCAAAGGGAAATGTGTCAGTTTTTGGTGAAAAAGCGGTGTTATTTCAGTAAGAATGCCGCAACGTCCTCCGGCGTTTCCGCAACAAAGACCGCGCCTTCAAATTCCGTCCGTGTGCCATATCCGAACAGAACGCCCAGACTGTCGATGCCGCAGGCTTTTGCGCCGAGAATGTCGTTGTCGCGGTCGCCGATCATCAGAAATTCCGATGGATCCGGATTTCCAAGCTGTTCCATGACGTAGCGGATGACTTCATCCTTATGGGAGCGCGTGGTGTCGAGCGTCGCAGCACCGATGACCTCGAAGTATTCCAGAAGCCCGAAATGCCGCAGGATCGGCACCGCGTAAACCTCCGGCTTGGCACTTGCCAGATGCAGATGAAACCCTGCATCGCGCAGTTTCGTCAAAAGCTCCGGAATGCCGTCGATCACGGCGTTTTCCAGCATTCCGCGCTCTCCGAAATACTCACGGTAAAAGCCGACGCTCTCGAATGCAAGTGTTTCCGGCATTCCGGAAAATTTCTGAAAACTTTCATACAGCGGAGGCCCGATAAAGCGCAGCAGTTCGTCCATTTCCGGCACAGGATAGCCGGCTTTCCGCAAAGCATATTTCACGGAATTCGTGATGCCTTCCGCAGGATCGGTCAGCGTTCCGTCAAGGTCAAAGAGCAGGTGCTTATACATAGATGCCTCCATCATTGCGATATTTCAATAAAATGCAGCTCACCGTCCGCAATTTCCATGCGTCCGGTCTGCGGCGGTGTTTCTGGCTGCAAGTAAAACGGATCGGAACGAACCGCATAGAGCTTTCCCTCCTGCATCGAGAGGGTATAGTCATGTTCTCCACGCTCCCAGAGGGTGTATTCCGCATTGTTATGCACATCATACACCACGATATGCTCATCCACCAAGCCGCTGCCAGACGTCACGCCGGCGCAAAGTTCTGGATAGCCGTCGGCGTTCAGATCCGAGAAATACGCCTGACGCATCCCATCGCCGAGTGTCAGCTCTGTTTCCTCACCGTCGAGCTGTGTGCTGATAACAGAAGGGGAATAGCCATATCTGTGGTAGAGTATGTATGTGAACACGTTGTCCGGAAAAGCCGTGAGCGCAAAACGAGAGAAATTCTCCGGAAAATCTTCATCAGGTGCCTGCGGTGTCGCATCGTTGATGTCAAACCAGCAGACTGCTTCCCCCTCCGGCACATCGGCAGGCTCCGGCATTCCCGGCAAGTCGTCCGGCACGAACAGCAGCGCATCGTGATAATGCCGCAATCTGCCTCGCTTGCCGCCTTCCGGCAGCGTTTCGGAGTCGACATAGGGTGACTCGTAGACAACAAGCTCCCCGTCCTCCATTGCAAGGCGGTAGTCACGCCACTTTGTAAGCCACAGCTTCTGATTCTTCTGATTGCGTATATCATAGGCAATCACGAACGTTCCATCCGGCTTCCGGCTCCAATAGTTTAATTCTGCGGCAGTTGCACAGAATTCCGGGCATCCGTCGCCGTTCAGATCCGTGAAATACGCATTCCAGAACAGAATCGCATCATCGTTTTCCCAGATCCTGTGCGTTTCGCCCTGCGATTCGCAGAAATTCCAGTCGTATTCTGCATCCCGATAGATGCGGAAACCATGTTCGCTGTCAACATACGGCGCAGGAAGTGTATCGGCTGCTTCCGGATAGCAGAACCACTCTGTCACTTCGGATTCCGGAAACTGGAGAACAGGCGGAAGGAGTGAGGCTTCCGTTGCGGAAACGGGTGATGTTTCGAGAATTTCAGTTTCCGAAACCGGCTGCTCAGTCGATTCAGAATTATCGGGTGCCTGATCACTGCATCCGCAAAACGAAATACCAAGCAGGAGCGTCAGAAATAGGGCAATTCGTTTCATGATAAGTTCCTTTCATGAAGGTAAGCGAATCGCTGCCGCAAAAATGCTCTGCGGCAGCGATAGAATTATCCAAAGATCAGGAAATCCGCCATACCAAGCCATTCACGTACCCAATAGGAGGGCACGAGATACCACGGCGTTTTTGCCGGCACACCGTCAGCCGCAAGCCCCACGTCACGCGCGATCTTCTGCGCACGCAGCTCGTGGAAGCCGTCGGTCACGATCGTTACCCGGAATTCCCGTTCCTCGCGTTCGAGGATCTCTTTGGCATTTCCGAGATTCTCGCGCGTCGAAACAGACTTGTCCTCGCGGAAGATCCGTTCGGACGAAATGCCCTTGCTTTCGAGATATTCTGCCATGCAATCGGCTTCGCTCATGCCCTCATCAGGTCCCTGACCACCGCAGACGATGACCGGAACGTCAGGATGCTCCTTGAGATAGGCATAGGCGGCCTCCAGACGGCGCTGCAGCATGAGCGAGGGACTTGTCCCGCGCACCTTGCAGCCGAGAACGACCACGGTGCTTTCTTCTTTGGGCTGATTTTTGATGGCTCTGCCCATACCGATGCTTACCACAAGCGCAAAAAGCACACAGACTGCAAGGAATCCGGCGACGATGCACAGGACGATGCGCCCGTGCGGATTCGACCAGATATTCCCCAGAAACCGCGAGATAGGGGCATTACACAGGAAGAAAACGGCGCCCAGCACC
>JAFPXW010000143.1 GCA_017394565.1 Oscillospiraceae bacterium
CTCTGCCAAAGCCACTATGTGGCTTTGGCGGCTGCTGCGCAGCCTGCAAAGCACAACGTGTTGTGCTTTGCAATAGAGTGTAGTATATCACAATCCGGAAAAAACTGCTACGCCGCGATGACAAAACAGCTACAGCTCAAAGTGTGGGATTGCAATTTTTTGACGGATATGGTATAATAGAGGGGAAATCAGACGAAGGGAGAAAAGCGCTATGTTCTGTAGAAACTGTGGAAAAGAAATTCCCGATCATTCCGAGATCTGTCCCATCTGCGGCGGCAGCCAGACCATCACGGAGCTGGAATACCGTACCGGCGCCAAAAGTCCTGCCGGTGCCCTGTTTAAACGCTACCGTGAGGAACCCGTCACCCGTCAGGGGGCGATCCTGCTCGAAATACTCGGGATTCTGCTGGGATTTGGTGCGGTCATTTTTGCGATCGTATATCCGGATGTCGCACTCACGATCGGAGCAAGAGCGCTGTTAGTCCTGCTGGGAGGGAGCCTTGCACTTGGCTTCGGGATCGCACTTTGCGTGACGCTCTCGAAATGCCAGAAACCGGAGGTGTGACCATGTTTTGCCAGAAATGCGGAAAACTCATTCCGGAGGGCGCCGGAAAGATCGTAGATGAGCATCTGCTGTGTCCCGATTGCGCTGCGGCTTCCGTCAAGTGTTTTTGTCAGCGTTGCGGCTGCGAGCTTCCGCCGGATACGCCTTTGCAAGAAAACGGCAGGCTGCTGTGTGAAAACTGCGCGGCGCTTCCCGATGATTCGGAACAAAATGAAGCCTTCTGGGAGCCGGCGCCTTTGCGCAGGGATCTGCCGAAGCTCGGAATGCTGCCGGTCTGGATCGCGGCACTGACGCTTGTGATCGTTGTCGGCGCAGTCGCGGCACTATTTGGCACGAAAACACTCTGCATCCACGCCTGGGAGCCGGCCACCTGTCAGACGGCGGAGGTCTGCAAAAAATGCGGACGGATCCACGGCGATCCCCTGCCCCACAAATGGAAGGACGCGACCTGCACGGAACCGCGCACCTGCATGAACTGCGGCGAAACGGAGGGTGAGCCTGCCGGGCACGTCTGGATCGACGCGACCTGCACAGCACCGCGCACTTGCCTGATCTGCGGTGAAACAGAGGGCAAGCCTGCCGGGCATCAGTGGGAAGCCGCAACGTGCCAGAAGCCCATGACCTGCTCGGTGTGCGGCGAAGAGCAGGGCAAGCTCGGCAGTCACAAGTGGAAGGATGCAACGTGCGAAGAACCGCGCACCTGTGAGATCTGCGGTGAAACGGACGGCGAAGCACCTGGCCATTCCTGGATTCCGGCGACCTGCACTGAGCCTAAGACCTGCGAGGTCTGCGGCAAAACGGACGGCAAGCCTGCCGGACACAAGTGGCTGGATGCGACGGTGCTGTCACCGAAAACCTGCGAGATCTGCGGAGAAACCGAGGGAGAAGCACTGGACATCCTCACACTCGATCCCATTGACCTGATGGATGTCACGAAGGAGGACTTCATCGGTGCGACCGGTGATGCACATCACGAGCCTGTCGGGTGCCCGGAGTGTGCCGGAAACAGCTCGACACTTGTCAGCGACGTGTTTGAGGGGTGTGTGCTGGCGTTCGGCAGTGCGGATGATTCTTTGCCGTCACATATTCATGTGTTCAATGGAAATGTTACGGAATCGACCAAAATCGGCATGACCTACAAGGCGCTTTCAGATGCCCTGGGAGAACCGACCTGGTCACTCAGTGACACCGACCGCACGGCGACTGCGATCTACAATATCAACGGGAATTCCGTGGGATTCGTGTTCGATGATAAGAAACTCATGACCGACATGATCCTGTATGAAATGGGACTGACCAAGAAACTGCGCATTTCCAACACCAGTATGAAAGTCATTTCCGCCATCATTGAATAAATCACGATATTCAATCAGATCGGCTGCATTCCGGATATAGGAGTGCAGCCGATTTCACATAGTTTTCCAGATTCTCACACAAACTCACTCTGCAATGCACAAACACACATGGTATCATAAGATCATAGAAGGAACCCCCAAATCTACGAAAGGGCTGATCGAACATGAAACGTAACCTGATGATGAACATGACACTGACCGCGCTGATGATCGTCAGCCTGACCGGGACGGGTGCAATCGGCGGTATTGCTCCGCGGCCTGTTCCCCACGCGCCGGCGTTCGGGGCTTCCATTGCAGCGACGGCTACGGCTGCTTCGACTTCGGAGGAAACCAGCCGTGATGAGGACGACGATGAGGAGTCCTCTGGTTCTTGATCTGCCTTTCCCTACTCATCCCCCTTTATATATCTTGGAAATACCGGCTTGGGATCTAAGCCGGTATTTCAGTTTTTTGAAAAAAACAAGCTGCACCGGAAAGATGCAGCTTGCAAAAGAATCATTTTTTACACAGATCACGGTAGAGATCCAGGTAGGAATCCGCTGACGTACTCCAGCTGAAATCACATTCCATCGAACGCTTGACCAGATCCTTCCATGCGGCCGCGTCATCGTAGCACGCCTTCGCACGGGTGCAGGCATCCAGCATATCGTGTGCATTATAGGACTTGAATGTGTAGCCGTTGCCGTCGCCATTGCCGTTATCCTGCACAGAATCACGCAGACCGCCGGTTTCACGAACGATCGGGATGGTGCCATAACGCATCGCGATCATCTGTGCCAGACCGCAGGGTTCACTCTGGGACGGCATCAGGAACATATCGCATCCCGCATAGATCCGGCGTGCCAGATCCGGCTGGAATCCGAGGGTAACGCTCACCTGATCGGGATAGCGCCACTGCATTTCCGAGAAGAAATCCTCATAGATTTTCTCGCCGCTGCCAAGGATCGCAAACTTGCAGCCAAGCTTCAGGATGTCCTCGAAGACATAGCGGATCAGGTCAATGCCCTTATGCGACACAAATCGCGTCACAATGCCAATGATCGGCTCGTCGCCCTCCTGCAAGGCGAGTTCCTGCAAAAGCGCTTCCTTGCAGGCTTTTTTGCCGGCAGGCTTTGCAGCGGAGAAGTGCTTGGTGATCAGGGCGTCCTGTTCGGGGTTGTACATGGTCGTGTCAATGCCGTTGAGGATGCCGCTGAGCTTAAACTGCTTGTTCACGAGGATGCGATCCAGACCGTGTGCATACCACGGATCGAGAATTTCCCACGCATAGCTCGGAGAAACCGTTGTGATCCGGTCAGCGGTTTCGATCGCGCCCTTCATCATATTGATCGCACCGTCATATTCGAGGATGCCCATATGATACAGCGGAATGCCCATGACTTCGTTCAGTACTTCCCTGCCGTAGCTGCCCTGGTACTGGATATTATGGATCGTGAAGACGTGCCTGATATCCTGATAGCCCTGCTGGTACTTGTAGAATACCTGATAGAACACAGGGATCAGTGCAGTCTGCCAGTCATTGCCATTGATAACATCCGGCTTGAAATCGATGTAGCGCAGCATCTCCAGCACAGCGCGGGAGAAGAATACAAATCGCTCGCAATCGTCATAGAAGCCGTAAAGCCCCTCTCTGCCGAAATAGTACTCATTGTCAATGAAATAATACGTCACACCGTTCCAGATGCCGGTGAAGATCCCGCAGTACTGCTTTCTCCACGAAACATCGACCGTAATATTCGTCAGGAACGTGAGCTGCGCACGCAGTTCGGGGCGGATGGATTTATACATAGGGATCACGACGCGGCACTCATGGCCTTTCTGACGGATCGCCGCCGGGAGCGAACCCACGACATCTGCCAGACCGCCGGAAGCTGCGAACGGTACTGCTTCACTTGCTGCAAACAGGATATTCAAGATCTTTCACCTTCCATTTCTAAAATTGCCCACATCCCTGCATCGCTGCAGGGACGTGGTGGTGTCATACATTAAGGGGATGTGGGATTAAAGATTCGCGTTCTTGCTGATGTAAACCGGATAGCTGTCAGAGCCTGTGAGGACTCTGCCCTCCTCCATCACGACATTCTTGTCTGCGATCACGGAGGTCAGCTCGCATCCTGCGCCGACTTCGGTGGACTGCATCATGATGCAGTTCTTGATGACAGCGCCCTTGCCGACCTTGACACCACGGAACAGTACGGAATTTTCAACCGTACCCTCGATGATGCAGCCGTCAGCGATCAGGGAGTTGGAAACCTTGGCATCCAGACCGTATTTTACCGGACCATTGTCGCCGATCTTAGTGTAGATGGGAGCATTGGTCTTGAACAGCGCATCGCGGTTGGCCTTGTTGAGCAGCGCGAGGTTTGCCTCATAATAGCTCTTGACAGAGTCGATGCGGGAGAAATAGCCCTTGTACTCGTAGCCCATGAAGTTGAATTCCTTGCAGCGTGCCTGCATGAAATCACGGATCAGGCTGTACTGGCTGCGTGCAGCGGCTTCCTTGACGATCTTCGCGAGGAAATCCTTGCGCATCACATACATATCCATGCAGATATTGCACTCGCCGGCGATCTGCGGATCGATCAGTACGGAACGGATCTGGTCGGTCTCGTCCATCTGGAGAACGTCCACGCCGGAACCGGATTCCTCATTATAGTGATACTTGCCGTAAACGACGGTTACGTCGGCGTCGTTCTCCTTGTGGAACTTCAGCACGTCTGCAAAGTCCACATTCGCGATGAAATCACAGTCGGAGAGGACAACATACTCACACTTGGAATTGCCGACATAGCTCCAGACATTGTTCAGAGCCTCCAGTCTGCCGCGATATACGCCGTCGGTATTCTGGGAGAACGGCGGGAGCAGATTCAGACCGCCCTTCTTGCGGGCAAGATCCCACTCACGGCCAGTGCCGAGATGATCGAGCAGAGAGCCGTAATTGGACTTGGTGATGACACCGACCTCGGTGATGCCGGAATTCACCATATTGGAAAGCGGGAAGTAGATCAGGCGGTATCTGCCGCCAAACATGATCGAACCCATTGTACGCTGCTTTGTCAGTTCCACTACAGTCGAATCATGCATGGATGCAAAGATCAGACCGAGTACTTTATTATTAACGCCCATTGAAGAAGCCTCCTTACATATTCTCAGAAATAATATCCTTCGGCTTAACGACTGCGTTGCCGGAAATCGTCACATTATGGCCAACAACGGCAATGCCCCAGTCGTCGCGGTTCTCCACCTGTTCCGGAGAAACGCCGATGCGTGCGCCGGACTCGACCACGCAGTTTTCGCCGACGATCGCATACTCGACCTTGGCACCGGACTTGACAACAGTGCCGGGCATCAGGATGGAGTAATTGACAGACGCACCTTCTTCAATGGTTACGCCGGAGAAGATCACAGAAAAATCGACATTGCCGCTGATGGAGGAGCCCTCGGTGATCATGGAGTTCTCGATCTTTGCGGTATCGCCGATGTACTGCGGCGGCATATTGTTGTGACGTGCATAGATCTTCCACGAACGGTCGTACAGATCCAGCGGCACAGACGGGCTGAGCAGATCCATATTGGCTTCCCACAGGGAATCGAGGGTGCCGACATCTTTCCAGTAGCCGTCAAAGGTGTAAGCAAACAGACGCTCACCGTTCTGGAGCATGGCCGGAATAATATCCTTGCCAAAGTCCTTGGAGCCGGTGTTAGCGTTCTCGTTTTCGATCAGGTACTTCTTGAGCTTCTGCCAGGTGAAGCAGTAGATACCCATGGAAGCAAGGGTGCTGTCCGGGTTCTTCGGCTTCTCCGTGAAGCGGACAACGCGGTTCTCAGCGTCGCAGGTCATGATGCCGAAGCGGGATGCTTCCTCCATCGGTACGTCGATGACTGCGATCGTACCGTCGGACTTGTTCTTCTCATGGAATTCCACGAGCTTGGAATAGTCCATCTTATAGATATGGTCACCGCCGAGGACGATCACGAATTCCGGATCGTAGCGCTCAATGAAGCGCATATTCTGGTAGATTGCATTCGCAGTACCCTGAAACCAGTCGGCGCCCTCCTTGGTCTCGAACGGAGACAGCACATGGACGCCGCCGTTCATGCGGTCGAGATCCCACGGCTGACCGTTGCCGATGTATTCATTCAGCACCAGCGGCTGATACTGCGTCAGGACACCGACGGTATCAATACCGGAATTGGTGCAGTTCGACAGTGCGAAATCAATGATTCGATACTTACCGCCATAAGGAACTGCCGGCTTTGCGACATTCTGCGTCAGAGCATACAGTCTGCTGCCCTGACCGCCTGCCAGCAGCATCGCGATGACTTTCTTCTTAGCGTTCATAATATTCCTCCTATATCGGATCCGGTCAGTTCCCTATCTGCCCGACCTGACCGGATCTTATCATCATAGAAAATGTAGTCATTTAGCACTCACGCTTACTTAGAGCGCTTTTTCTTTTCTGCCTCGTCTGCCTTCTGTTCAGCAAGCTTGGCAATGGAAACCTGACGCTGTTTCTTCGGTACCTCGCGTTGGAGATACAGCACCGACAGGGCCGGAAGCGTCAGCGATACGCACTGGTCAAAACCGTGCATTCCGTGCTGAATGGTTTCATAGGTCTGCTTGGCAGCACCGTCGCCGCCGAATTCCTTGGCATCCGTGCTGAACAGCAGCTCGTACTTGCCCTCGAACGGCACACCGATCTTGTAATCCTCGCGTGTCACGGGAACGAAATTGCAAACAGCAATGACTTCCGTTCCGTCGTCTGCGATGCGCCGGAACGCGATGACGCTCTGCTTGTAGTCGTCGTGAGAGATCCACGAGAAGCCGCTCCACGAGTCGTCATTATCCCAGAGAGCCGGCGTTTTCAGATACAGATGGTTCAGTGCCGCAACGAAATCCTGCGTCTGGCGGTGTTCATTCTGCCCAAGCAGCTCCCAGTCAAGCTGTTCCTTGTAGTTCCATTCGTTGCGCTGTGCAAATTCCTGTCCCATAAAGAGCATCTTCTTGCCCGGATGTGCCATCATATACGCCAGGAATGCGCGGTACGAGGAGAACTTGTCCTTCTCGTAGCCCGGCATCTTGTTGATCATGGAGCATTTCCCGTAGACGATCTCATCGTGGGAGATCGGGAGAATGTAGTTCTCCGAGAAGCAGTAGAAGAACGAGAATGTCAGCTTATCATGATTGAAAGCGCGATAGATCGGATCAAGGGACATATACTGGAGCATATCGTTCATCCAGCCCATGTTCCACTTGAAATTGAAGCCCAGTCCGCCGATGTCGGTCGGCTTGGTGACCAGCGGCCACGCGGTGGACTCCTCAGCGATCATCAGGACATCCGGATGCTTCGCGAAAACGGCTTCATTCAGGTGGCGGAAAAACTCCACGGCTTCGAGATTCTCGTTGCCGCCGTTGATGTTGGCCGTCCATTCGCCGTCGCGTCTGTCGTAGTCAAGATACAGCATGGAAGCCACTGCATCCACGCGCAGACCATCGAGGTGAAATTCGGAGATCCAGTAGTTGGCGCTGGAGATCAGGAACGAGCAGACCTCGCCTCTGCCGTAGTCAAAGACGCGCGTACCCCAGCTCTTGTGCTCACGCTTCTTGGGATCTGTGTATTCGTAGCAGCAGGTGCCGTCGAATTCGTACAGGCCATGTGCATCCTTCGGGAAGTGGGCCGGTACCCAGTCAAGGATGACGCCGATGCCTGCCTGATGGAACAGGTCGATCATTTCGCGGAACTGATCCGGCGTACCGAAGCGAGAAGTCGGTGCGAAATAGCCTGTCACCTGATAGCCCCACGAGCCGCCGTAAGGATACTCTGTCAGCGGCATGAACTCGATGTGCGTGTAGCCCATCTTCTGCATATACGGAACCATGTCCTTGGCAAAGGAAACATAGTCCGGCGTGGTGCCGTCGGGATTGTGCTTCCACGACTCGAAATGCACCTCGTAAATGTTCATGGGGCGCTTGTAAACCACCTGTTCCTGCTTCTGGTCGAACCATTTCTGATCCTTCCACTTGTAATCACTTTCGTAGATTTTGGAAGCAGTTGCAGGCGGTGTTTCAAAATGCGTTGCATAGGGATCGGATTTCATCAGAAATTCGCCCTTCTGTGTCTCGATGCTGTACTTGTAGGCATCGTACTGCTTGAGCCCCTCGACCGTGGCTTCCCAGACACCGTCCGCGATCAGCTCCATGGGATTTGCACTGCGGCTCCATTCGTTGAAATCACCAACGACGGAAACGCTGACTGCATTGGGAGCCCAGACACGGAAACGGTGGAGTTTTTTACCATTTTCTGTGATAGAGTGTGCGCCGAAAAATTTATAGCCCTCGCTGTTCTTGCCCTGGTAGAACAGATACAGCGGAAAATCATTCGGATTGTTATTCTTGGTAGAAGTTGTCATAGCTTCCCCCCCTTTTAATACTATTTTATCAGAAAACAAGCCATCTTTCAAGTCTTTTCCAAAAGCGTAGAAAAAATTCATATGTTATGATAATTCTGGCTATTGAATATTGTTAAACTTTCACAAAATTTTCACAGGTGCCGGTGCATTCTCCACGCATGAAACGGTTTCGGGCTTGTCGCTTTTTGTGGATTCTGTCCGAAAACGAGAGGTCACCCTTGCGGCGATCACTGTCACGTCATCCCGCGACTGCCCGCCATGGAATACCGCACACTTGGCGCTGGCAGCTTCCGTGATCTTTTCCGGTGCTGCCCCTTCCCGGAGAAGGGCACTGATGTACGGATACTCCGCCTCTCCGATGCCGTCGGACAGCATCACGACCGCATCGCCGACAAAGGCGGAGGTCCGCTTCTGCGAAGGCAGTGCATCCGTCACGATCCCGACCGGAAAGCTCATAGAGCTGATGCGCTGCACCTTTCCGGCATGGCAAAATAATGTCGCCGCCGCGCCGGACTTGTAGAGTGATAATTCGCCGCAGTCGGCATGAAAATGCAGGACATCCAGCGTTGCGAAATTCTCGGTGCTGGTCTCTGTCATCAGCATCGAATTGACCAGACGGATCGCTGTCGGGACGCGCATCCCGCTTTCGACCATGCGGCGGAATGTACGCACCGCGATCCTCGACGCCAGCGAGGCTGCACTGCCGCTGCCCATACCGTCGGACAGCACCAGATACTGGTCGCCTGCGGCATCTGTGAATGCATCGCTGTGGTCGCCGCATCGCTCATAATCCGGTGCATTTTCACTGTGCATCGCCCATTCCAGCTTGTATGGCGGCAGCTGGTAAAAGCAGACGCGGGTGCCATTGGTCTCCGTTTCCATCTGCACCGCGGCAAGCTCGACACTCAGGTATTTTTCCAGCAGGGACTGCACGGAGGACACCGGAAAATCGGCTTGTTTTGTGAACAGCTCTGCCGTCAGCCGTCCCGTTTTCAGCGAGCAGACCTGGACATGATCTGCCTGTGCGGCGCACTGCCTTAGGATCCGCAGCATTCCGTCCGTTTGAGGACGCAGAAACGACTCCGGACGGTCATTCGCCAGATCAGACGTCACTTCCTCCAGGATCCGCAGATGCTCCAGCGTGACCTGACGGCTTTGCAGCATATGGACACGCTGCATCTGCGCCAGGGCGCTGCGGCTGGCCTGTTCCGCGCAGATCTCAAGCAGGCTTGTCCGGCGGATGCAGCCGTCCAGGGATTCCGGTATGATGCCGCGTCCATGGGTATGCATCAGCTCGCGGATCGCATCTGCGGTCTGGGACGCACGCTGCGCCCAGCAGAATTTCTGGTTCTTGCAGCCGGTGCAAAGCCGGCTTCTCACCTGCATCGCCGCATCCTCCGGCGGTACGATCGTCAGGCGATGCATGACTTCGGCGGTTTCCGCGCAAAGTCCGCGGATCGCATCAGACAGTGTATGTTCGCGCCGGAGGTTTGTCCTGCGTGTCTCCGGCTGTTCGATTGTGAGGAAGCGGTGCAGATCCACACCGGAGAGTAGTGCGTAGATCCCACAGGAAAATGCAAGCTCCGTCAGGCAGCGGATGAGTTCCGTACTGCTGTCCAGCACGGCTGCACTGACGCCCTGCAGGATGAAAAAGACGGGGATCAGCAAGGGATTTGGCAGATTCGCACAAAACCCCGCCATCATCGCTGTCACCGGCAGGAACAGCACCGGCGTGCCGAGCCGGACGCTGCACAGTGTGACGCCGCACGCCGTCAGCGCTCCCATCAGCGTGCCGCCTGTGTGCCGGAGCTGCTTGGCAAAGAGCAGCGTCAGACTTGTGCCGATGATGCGCCCCAGATTACAAAACGGCGTATCCACGCTGCAAAGCGCCGTCACGCACAGCAAGTAACACAGCGCAAATGTAAAGGTCTTCCCTGCGTGCAGAACGATCCGGCGGCTTTCACGCAGGCATTCTGCGCCGTCTGCCAGAAAGTAGGCCGCAACCCCGGTCATCACGGATTCAAACAGGTACAGCGGCAACCGCCCGCCGGCAGACTCAAACAGCAGATCCAGCACCACGCCTGCCAGCACGCAGCAGAATGTCGTCATGCAGGCAAACATATGCGGCCGGAACCGCTCGCGGAACAGCACGCGCAGACACGTCACCAGCACCAGACTTCCCAGCAGGAAGTGCATCTCCGGCGGAGCGCCCTGCACGCCGAAGCTCAAAAGCGCCCCCAACAGAACGCTCATCGCGTTCACGGGCGAAATGATCCCCGCCAGCGCTGCCGCTAACGGGGATGTCACGCCGCTGATCGTTCCTGCGGACAACAGGAACCCTCCGCACAGGGATGCTGCTGCGGCAGCCGGGATCCGCAGCATTCCGGCACGGCGGTGCAGGTTAGATTTGTTCATGTTCATCTCTCCTTATCACGTAGTAGAATATGCAATGTGTACTACTATTATACCGGAGAGAGGCTGAGAGGTTTGTCAAAACGCCTTGGGTTTTTCGGCGTTTTTACAGAGAGGGTGTGCTATTTCCTGCGGACTGCGCGTTTTCCGGACTTTTTGCAAATGTAGAGAGACTTTTGGTCAGTGCAGCGATCTGTTCCATCGTCAGAGCTTCCATACGGACAGAAGGCTTCAGCCCGGCAGCTTCAAAGGCCTGAGCGATCTCCCCCTTCGGGATGCCCAGATGACCAGCCAGCACGCCGCCAAGCTGCTTGCGTCTCTGCGAGAAACCGGCTTTTACGATGCGGAAAAACAGCTTATCATCCGTGATCTGCCAAGGACGCTCCTTGTGCAGTGTGATGCGGATGACCGCGGAATCGACGTTCGGTGCCGGCATGAAGCTGCCGCGCGATACGTCAAACAGCTTTTCCGCCTTCCCATAGTAAGCCACTGCGACCGAAACCGCACCGCTTTCGCGCGAACCGATCGGTGCGCACAGGCGCTGTGCAGCTTCCTTCTGGACCATGACCGTGATGGTCTCGATCGGAAGCTCCTCCTCCAGCAGCCGCATGATGAGGGGGGATGTGATGTAGTACGGGAGATTGGCACAGACCGCAACGTGCAAGCCGGCAAACTCCTCCCGGATCAGGGTTGCCAGATCATATTTCATCGCATCTCCGTGGAAAATGCGGATATTATCAAACTCGGAGAGTGTTTCGTCCAAAATCGGGAACAGCCGCTGGTCGAGCTCAACCGCACAGACCTTATCCGCACGCAGGACAAGCTCCTTCGTCAGCGTCCCGACGCCTGTTCCGATCTCCAGCACGCCCCAGCCGGGCGCAGCATTGCCCATCTCCGCGATCCGCGGACAAACACTCGGGTTGATCAGGAAGTTCTGCCCGAGCGCCTTGGAAAACGAAAACCCGTGACGCTCCAGGATCTCCCTGACATAGGCGATATCAGTAAGTTCGCTCATACAGTGCCTCCTGACTTTAAGATGACTGCTTCGGCACAGCGGATGCCGTCCACAGCCGCGGATGTGATGCCGCCTGCATAGCCGGCGCCCTCACCGCACGGGAATATCCCCGCAATGCCGCTGCTGGAAAGATCCTCCCCGCGCACCATGCGCACCGGAGAAGAGCTGCGTGCTTCGATCCCCGTGAGGATCGCGTCGGGATCCGCAAAACCGCGCAGACGCTTGTCCATTTCCGGAATGCCGATGCGCAGCGTGTCGCAGATAAATTCCGGCAGATAGGCATCCGGCGACGCAAAAGCCGTCCCCGGCGTGTAGGTCGGACGCACCTTGCCGAATTCTGTGGAAACGCGCTTTTTCAGGAAATCCCCGACACGGATGACCGGCGCGTGGTAACAGCTGCCGCCTGCGCGGAAGGCTTTTTCCTCGATCTCACGCTGCAAGAACATTCCTGCCAGCGGATGCTCACTTCCGAAATCCTGCGGTGTCACACCGACAAGCAGGGCGCTGTTGGCATTCCTGCCATCACGGGCAAAATTGCTCATCCCGTTCACACAAAGCCTTCCTGCCTCTGAGGCCGCAGCCACGACCTCACCGCCGGGGCACATACAGAACGTGTACAGGCTGCGCCCATTTTTCAGGTGAACGGCAAGCTTGTAGTCCGCGGCACCGAGCGCCGGATGATCCCAGAATTTCCCATACAGCGCACGGTTCATCTGCTCCTGCAAATGCTCGATGCGCACGCCCATGGCAAACGGCTTCTGGACGAGCAGCATCCCTTGTGCATGAAGCTTTTCGAGTGTATCCCGGGCGCTGTGACCAAGCGCAAAAATAGCGTTTTTGCAAGGAATTTCGAACGTTTTCCCATCCTGCACATACGTCAGCGCTCGCAAGATGCCGTCCTCCTGCGCAAAACCGGTCATCCGCGCACCAAAGCGGATCTCGCCGCCCATGCGTTCGATCAGACCACGCAGATTTTTCACGGTAGAGGTCAGCCGATCCGTGCCGATATGCGGTTTGGCCTGCCAGAGGATCTCATCGGGCGCACCGCACTGCACAAAAGTTTCCAGAACAAACCGGATTCGCGGATCCTTGATGCCGGTGTTCAGCTTGCCGTCGGAAAATGTGCCGGCACCGCCTTCACCGAACTGAATGTTGCTCTCGGTGTCAAGGATTCCATTCACACGAAAATTCGCCACGTCCGCCATTCGCTCATCAACCGGCTTTCCGCGCTCCAGAACGATCGGGCGCAGACCAGCCTTTGCAAGAACATATGCCGCAAACATCCCGGCCGGCCCGAAGCCGACGATCACCGGACGTTCAGGAGAACGGCAGATGCGGACGCGATAGGGCTTGTCGATTTCCTGCGTAATATCGCGATCCTTGCGGGTTGCAGCAAGGATGCGTTTCTCACCGTCACAATGCACGTCAAGCGTCGCCAGAAAACTGATGGCATCACGTTTTCTCGCGTCGATCGAACGTTTGCGCAGCCTGACAGACTTGATCTGTGAGAACGGGATGTGCAGCTTTCTGCCAGCCAGCCGCATGAGGGTGTCCTCGGTATACTCGAGGGGAAGGCGGACATTCTGAATACGGATCATGTGTCGCTCCTTTCGGAATTCAAACGATATATGGTCATTTTTTGCAAAGCTGTTCTGCAATTGCCGTAGCGGCAGCTGCACCGCTTGCCCACGCCCAGTGAAGGTGATAGCCGCCGCAATTCGCGTGAACATCGCAGGCTTCACCTGTGACAAACAGCCCCTTGTGCGCCTTCACCTGCAAATTTGCATCGAGCGCGTTTCCTGGAATGCCACCGCGCGTGGACTGTGCCTGCTCAAAACCTGCTAACCCACGCACCGGGAAATGCAGGCTGCGGATCTGTGCTGCCAGCATTTGGATCTGCCTGTAATCCATATCAGAAATCACGAAATCCGCTGGAATATGACGATTTTTCAAAGCAAGACGTGCGATCGGTTTCGGCAGCAGGCCACTGAGCATCTCCTCACTCGTCATGCCAAAGCGTGTGCCCTGCAGCGTACAGAGGATGCTTTCGAGGTCGATCCCGAGGTCTGCTACAGGATTGAACAGAAAATAGTGATCCGAAAATCGACGGATGTCGATCATCCCTGACAGGTTGAAAACGCAGATGCCGGAAAGGGCTTTTTCTGTGAACTGCACCTCACCGATTTCCGTGCGAATTGCTTCGTCACGGTCATAGAGCGTAATCTCGCCCTTGACACGCAGTCCCTTCAGAGGCCGAAGGATCTTCTCGTCGGACAGCACCGGGCAAAGATTCGGAGTAGGTGAAACCACCGGAATATCGAGCTTTTTCAGCAAATCCCACGCGCTGCCGTCTGTGCCAAGCTTTGGCGCTGCATATCCGCCGGTGGAGAAAATGACAAATGGTGCAGCGTAATCGACATCCGTCGTTCTTGCGTGCCACTGTCCTTTCGCAAAACATAATTCGGTGATTTCGGTGTCACAGATCTCCTCGATCCCGTCCTCACGCATCCGCAGGCGAAACGCATCGAGAACCGAAGTTGCCGCCATGCTGTATGGGTACATTCTGCCGGCGCTGTCGGTACGGGTATAGAGGCCGAGATTCTCAAAAAACGACTTAACATCGCCGAATTTTTCCAGAACAGGTGTCACATCTACACTTCCGCGAAAATCTTCGGGTTCGATTCTCTCATGGCTGAGGTTGCACCTGCCGTTTCCGGTCGCAAGGATCTTTTTTCCGACGCGCGAAAGCCTTTCTAGGACGGCAATTTTCTCGATACCAAGGGCTTTTGCGGTCACAGCCGCAGCCAGTCCCGACGCACCGCCGCCGATGATCAGCAGGTCAAACACCATAGTCCAGTCCCCCCACGATGGGCAGCAGCTCCTGATAAAGCGTCGGAAGGACATCCGTATTGTCAGAGTTGATCGCAATGACCGCCGCCCTCTCCGGATAAACAAAGCACTTCTGCCCCCACTTGCCGCTCATGTAGAAGCTTGTCCTGCCTGTCCAGAAAAAATAGCCATATCCCGTGGTATTGATGCGTGTCTGTGTGTGCGTTGCAAGCTCAAGATACGTCTTCGGATAGAGTTCCTGCGTGCAGATAGAATTGCCAAGCTTCGCCAGATCGCGTGTGGTCAGCATCAATCCGCTTGCGCCAAAGAAATGCCTCTGCGGATCATGCTCAAATTCGAATTCTGTAATGCCAAGCGGCTTAAAAATACGCGAAATCATGAGGTTTTCCAGCGGTTTCCCGTACACTTCCTCCGCCATTCGTCCAGCAAGATACGCATCTGCGTTGTTATAAAACGCCGTTTTTTCGCCAGTTTTCTGTGAAAAACACGCTGCCAGATAGTCCGGGCAGGTCCGTCGGTCGGCGAACAGCAATTCCGTATTCAGACCGGAGCGCATTGTCAGCAATTCCTCCAGTGTCACAGACGAAAGCGGCTCACCGGCAGGAGTGCCGAGAATTTCGCCTACCGTCGATTTCAGAGATAAACGACCGTCGTCGATCAGCATCCCAATGCAAAGCGAAACCAGGCTCTTGGTAATCGAATACTGCGGATACAGTTTGTCAGTATTATCGGTTTCCGCCAATATTTCACCGTTTCTCATCACAACAGCCGCTTTGATCTTATCATCGCTCAGTGTCAGTCGTTTCATGCGCTCACTCCCATTCGTACCGTGTCAGATTTCCCTGCGACGTCATGTCCGGATAATCCCACTGGCGAAGCACCTCGTATGCCGCAATCGCCACGGAATTGGACAAATTC
>JAFPXW010000016.1 GCA_017394565.1 Oscillospiraceae bacterium
CGGCATGAACGACGAGTGGCGTTCTGTTCGTTTTGGGCTGTTTGCGGACGAACAAATCACTGCTGCGGACGGCACATTTATCCCCAAAGATGGCTTGATTACGACAATTACACTTAAAGATGACATGACGGCAACTATTGCCGAGAAAATTCCGTTCGGTTGCTATTATGTGCAGGAGATCGCAAGCGATGAGCATTATGTGCTGAACGGAGAGAAATATCTGGTGACCTTCGAGTATATGGGGCAGGATGTTCAGACCGTGAACATCGACTGCGGCACGTTTGAGAACAATATCAAGCGAGGGAGCGTGGATGGCAAGAAGATCAATTCCCACGGCGATCCGCTGGAAAATGCGCTGTTCGGATTGTTCCAAACTGGCACGGAGGACTACTCTATTGCTACGGCAATTATGACCGATATTTCGGATGAAAACGGTCACTTCGAGTTTACGGAGATTCCCTACGGCGAGTATGTTGTCCGTGAAATTACTGCCCCGACTGGGTATATTCTGTCCGATGAAATTTACCCTGTGCAAATCACAGAAGATGGAGATGCGGTCGAAATTACCGCTAAGAATAGCGAGATTTCTGCTGCTGTCTGCAAGGAGAATATTTACGGAAAGGAACTCTCCGGTGCGCAGATGCAGCTTGTGGACGTGGACGGCGAAATTGTGGACGAGTGGACTTCGGACGGCACGAATCATGTGATTTCCGAGATTCCGGCTGGTTCGTATACGCTTCATGAGGTCGCTGCGCCGGACGGTTATGTGATTGCAACGGACATCGCATTTTCCATCGACGAATACGGCGTTGTGACCATTGACGGTGTGACTGCCGAGGCGCACACCGAGGACGGAGTGCCGCTGATCACAATGGTGGATGACACGACAAAAGTGGAGATTTCCAAGCAGGATGCGACTACCGGCGCAGAGATTTCCGGTGCTGTGCTTCAGATTATCGACAAGAACGGCAATGTGATCGACGAGTGGACTTCCACAAGCGAGCTGCATCTGATTGAGGCTGCCCTGACCGCTGGCACAAGCTACACGCTCAAAGAAATTACCGCACCGGAGGGCTATGAAATCGCGGAATCTGTGAACTTTACGGTCAGGGATGACGGCAGCATCACCGAGGTCGTGATGAAAGACGCGCCGACTCCCAAACCGATGACACCCACAACGCCGAGCGTTCCGAATTCCCCGTCTACCGGCGATTCCGGCGCAAATCCGATGGCGTATGTGCTGATTGCTTTGGGGGCGCTCGGACTGGCATTCATCATTTGCAGAAAGAAGAAGGAGGACTGAAAGATGAGATCAAGGAAAATTGCGGCGGCGGTCATTTCCGCCGCCCTCCTCCTCAGTGGTGCTGTGCTGCTGGTCGGGGATGATGTGAAGCAGGAGATGAAAACTGCCGAAATTCAGCCGTATACGGTTTCTGTTGAGGTGCAGGAACAGCTTGAAAAGATCGCACAGGATCTTGTTGTGGACACAGATATGACCGAGCAGGTCGCATCACCTACCGAGGATGAAACCTCCGAAAACACGACAGAAACAGAGCAGATTCAGACTTATGACACGTTACCGGAGGAAACGCTGCGTGAGCTGATCTCAGCCGCGCAGACGCTGACAGAAAACTATCCTGATGCTATCGGGTGGCTCATTCTTCCGAAGACGAATATCCAATATCCGCTGATGCAGGGCAGCAACAACGACTACTATCTGCACCATGCTTATGATGGCAGCCGACTTTCGGCAGGCTCGATTTTCCTTGACTGCCGCTGTGAAAAGCATCTGCTCAACGGCATTAACATGGTGTATGGACACAACATGAAAAACGGCACAATGCTCGCAGGATTGGCTAAATTTGAGGATGCGGAGTATTTTAATGCGCACCGCTATGGCTGGCTTGCGACACCGGACTGCGTGTACCGACTGGACTTTTTCTCGCTTGCTCATGCGGACTGCAATGATGCGATCTATGACGGTTCGCAGTCGATGACAAGCTGGATGATCCGGCTGCGAGGGCTGTCGGGTATCTATGAGCCGGTCAGCTATTCCGAGGATGACAGGTTTATTTCACTTTCCACTTGTACCAGTGCGAACGGAAATGACCGCACCATTCTGACCGGACGGCTCGTGGAGATCGGGGGTGATACAGACGAATAAAACAAAGAAAATACTCGCGGCGATGCTTGCAAGCAGCATGATGTTTGCAAATTTCGTGGCGATTCAGGCAAGTGCTGCCGGAGATGTTTCCGGCGCTTTTACGAACACATGGAACAGCGCAAAAGCGCAGATCAAGACCATCGTCAATAACGTGGTGTTCCCTGTGATTGACGTAGTTC
>JAFPXW010000144.1 GCA_017394565.1 Oscillospiraceae bacterium
TTCAGAGAAGCCGTTCGGAGCATCTGGTACTCACGGTCAGACAGTGTCACTGCCGGAGCAATGACAATGGAGTCGCCGGTATGAACACCGACCGGATCGAAGTTCTCCATCGAGCAGACAGTGATGACGTTGCCCTTGGAATCCCGGATGACCTCGAACTCGATCTCCTTCCAGCCGGAAATACACTTCTCGATCAGAACCTGTGTGATCGGCGAAAGACGCAGACCGTTTGTCGCGATGTCGCGCAGTTCTTCCTCGTTGTTCGCAATACCGCCGCCGGTGCCGCCAAGCGTGAATGCCGGACGCACGATGACCGGATAGTCGATGACCTTCGCGAAATCGACTGCATCCTCCACAGTTTCTACGACCTTGGACGGGATGCACGGCTCACCGATCTTTTCCATCGTGTCCTTGAATGCCTGCCGATCCTCCGCCTTGTGAATGGTTTCCGGATTGGCACCGAGGAGCTTGACATTGTGACTGTCAAGGAACCCCTCTGCGGCAAGCTGCATGGAAAGTGTCAGACCGGTCTGTCCGCCGAGGGTAGACAGGACGCTGTCAGGCTTTTCGATCTCGATGACACGCTTGACCGTGTCGAGTGTCAGCGGCTCGATGTAAATGTGATCCGCCATCGCCTTATCTGTCATGATGGTCGCAGGGTTGGAATTGATCAGCACGACCTCCAGTCCCTCCTGCTTGAGGGCGCGGCAAGCCTGTGCGCCTGCATAGTCAAACTCCGCCGCCTGACCGATGACGATCGGGCCGGAACCGATGACCAGAACCTTCTTAATATCACTGCGCAGCGGCATTTACTTTTCCTCCTTATAAGCATCCATACGGCTGGTGAATTCGTCAAAGAGATAAGCAGTGTCCAGCGGGCCGCCGTGGGCTTCCGGGTGGAACTGCACCGTGAAGCAGTTGACCGCCGTGTAGCGGATGCCCTCGCAGCTCTTGTCGTTCGCATTGACGTGCGAAACCACACCGACCGATGCGTCGAGGGTATCACCGATGACTGCATAACCGTGGTTCTGGCTCGTCACATAGGTCTTGCCGGACGCAAGGTCAATGACGGGCTGGTTTGCACCGCGGTGCCCGTAGTGAAGCTTTTCGGTCTTGGCACCCATGGCCAGCGCCATGAGCTGGTGACCAAGGCAGATGCCGAACATCGGGATGCCAAGCTTCGCGATCTCGCGAAGATTCGCAATCACCTCGACATTCTCAGCCGGATCTCCGGGACCGTTCGAGAGCATGATGCCGTCGGGTGCAAGCTTCGCGATCTCCTCTGCGCTCGTGCAGGCAGGAACGACGATCACTTCGCATCCACGGTTCATCAGGGACTTTCGGATGTAACGCTTATAGCCGAAATCCAGCAGTACCACGCGGTATTTTACGGTATCCGGCGTGTAGGTGTGGACCTCGGTGCCCGTCACGTTCTTGACCGCGTCTGCGATCGCGTATGCACGGATCTTTGTCAACAGCTCGTCCATACAGGCAGACGGATCTTCGGTCGTGATCGCACCGTTCATGACACCTGCTTCGCGCAGAGAGCGCGTCAGACGGCGAGTGTCGATCCCGCAAAGACCGATGATATTATGACGCTTGAGGAAATGGTCGATGCTGTCCTCACTCCGGAAGTTCGAGGGTGCATTGCACCACTCACGCACGATATAGCCGGACACATAGGACTGCGTGGACTCAAAATCCTGCGAATTGACGCCATAATTACCGATCAGCGGAAATGTCTGGGTAACGATCTGACCGTAGTACGAGGGATCCGTCAGGGTTTCCTGATAGCCCGTCATGCCGGTCGTGAACACGACCTCACCGATCACCGTACCCGTTGTGCCGAAGCTTCTGCCCCGGAACACCTGTCCGTCAGCCAATACAAGCCAGGCCGGACTGCCGTCTTTGATAAGTGCCATAAA
>JAFPXW010000145.1 GCA_017394565.1 Oscillospiraceae bacterium
ATAACTGCCTTTCGGCGTTCGTTGTTTGATTACAGTTATATTATAAAGCTCCCTTCTTAAAACAATCTTAAAGTAAACTAAAATTTCTTTCAGGAATGAAAAAAATTTGGAACGCCCTCACTCCGCCGTGATTGTGACCGTTTTCGACACGGGGGATGTGGTAGAATGAATAGGCAGAATGCGGCGATACGATCACCGCGCATTGCACATTCATTAAAAAAAAGAAAGGACGCCTTCCCCATGCAACTCCAGTTTTCCTCCAGCGATTCCGAGCTGACCGTCCGGCTGGACGGTGAGATCGACCATCATTCGAGCATCCGGCTGCGTTCGGAGATCGACGCGGCGATCTATGCGCATCTGCCGCACACGCTCATCCTCGATTTTTCGCGCGTCAGCTTCATGGACAGCTCCGGCATCGGGCTGATCATGGGACGCTACCGCATCCTGCAGCCGCTTGGGAGCAGCATCGTTCTGCTCGATCCTGCGCCGCATATCAGCCGCGTACTGCGGCTCGCCGGAATGGAACGGCTCGCCTCCATCCGGACTTCCGCCCAGAAGGAGGTGATCTGAATGAAGATCCTCAACGAATTCAAATGCACCTTCCCTGCCAATTCCGCCAATGAAGCCCTGGCAAGGGCTGCTGTTTCGGCATTTCTGATCCCTGCCGATCCCACCGCGCAGGAGCTTGCCGACCTGCGCACCGTCATTTCCGAAGCCGTCACTAATGCCATCGTCCACGGCTACCGCGGCACGACCGGAACGGTGTCCGTGTGCCTGCGGATGCTGCCGGATCGGGTGATCTACATCCGCGTCACAGACAAGGGCTGCGGTATTCCCGATGTCAGGCGTGCGATGGAGCCGCTGTATACCTCCGCACCGGAGGAGGACCGCGCAGGGCTTGGCTTTGCGATCATGCAGACCTTTACCGATCAGCTCCATGTGCGCAGCATCGAGGGACAGGGCACGGTCCTGACCATGCGCAGAAAGCTGGGTGTCCGCCATGACGAAGAATCCACGGACTGAACGTGCCGTCGATCCGGAGGCACATCTCGGACTTGTCCACCTGTGTGCCAACCGGTTCCGGAACCGCGGCATCCCCTACGAGGAACTGTATTCCGCCGGATGCGAGGGACTGGTCAAGGCCGCAAACGTTTTCGATACCAGCCGCGGCGTGCAGTTCTCGACCTATGCAGTACCGGTCATTCTCGGCGAGATCAAGCGATTGTTCCGCAGCGGAGGGACTGTCCATGTATCGCGCAGTCTGCGCGAACTTTCCCTGCGTGTCCAGCAGATCCGCGAGGGCTACCTCAAAACCCACGGCACAGAGCCGCCGCTTTCCGTACTCGCGGAGGAAACGGGCAGCACACCGGAGGAGATCACCACCGCGCTGTGTGCCTGTTCGCCGGTCCTGTCGCTGACGGCGCCGGATGAGGACGAGGGACAGCTGGACATCGCTGTGCCGGCACCGGATGAACAGATCAGCGACAGCCTTGCGCTCCGGCAGGTGCTTGCCCTGCTCGAACCGAAGGACCGCCAGCTGTTAATTCTGCGTTATTATAAAGAATACACCCAGAGCAAAACCGCCGAAGCCCTCGGCATGACACAGGTGCAGGTGTCACGCCGGGAAAAGAAGCTGCTGCTCTTTTTGCGGCAGGAATTATTAAGGTAACACCGCACAGAGATTGCGGCGCAGATACGCAGTCAGATTTTTCGGCAGATTGTGCAGAAATTTTGCAGGCATACTGACGTATGTCAAAAAATTTATGTGCAAGATGCCGGAAAATATGCCAGTATATGCGCTGCAAAGC
>JAFPXW010000146.1 GCA_017394565.1 Oscillospiraceae bacterium
CGACCAGCGCGTTTTTCGGCGGGTTTGACGAGCATCAGACGGTGCTCATGAGCCACACCGACCGCGTCACTGCCGTGCCCGAGGGCTTTGTCGCCACGGCACACACCGCCGACTGCCCCATCGCCGCGATGGAAAACTAGACCAAAAAGCTGTTCGGCATCCAGTTCCACCCCGAGGTGATCCACACCGAAAACGGCGTCGCCATGATCCGCCGCTTCCTCTACACCGCCTGCGGCGCCAGGGGCGATTACTCCATGGATGATTACATCGACCGGCAGGTCAAGGCCATTCGGGAGCAGGTCGGCAGCGACAAGGTGCTGCTCGCCCTCTCCGGCGGGGTGGATTCCTCCGTCTGCGCCGCGCTGCTCTCCAAGGCCATTCCGAACCAGCTCGTGTGCGTGTTCGTCGACCACGGCTTCATGCGCAAGAACGAGGGCGATGAAGTCGAGGCGGCGTTCAAGAATTCCGGCATGAAGTTCATCCGCGTGAACGCAAAGGAACAGTTTATGGCAAAGCTGCGCGGTGTATCTGATCCGGAAACCAAGCGCAAGACCATCGGTGAGGAATTCATCCGCGTCTTCGAGCAGGAAGCCAAGAAGATCGGCAAGGTTGATTTTCTGGTACAGGGCACGATCTATCCGGATGTGATCGAAAGCGGACTGGGCGACGCGGCGGTCATCAAGAGCCACCACAATGTGGGCGGACTGCCGGATTATGTCGATTTCAAGGAAATTATCGAGCCGCTGCGGATGCTGTTCAAGGATGAAGTCCGCAAGCTGGGTGTCGAGCTGGGACTGGATCCGGTTCTGGTATGGCGTCAGCCGTTCCCGGGCCCGGGACTTGCCATCAGAATCATCGGCGACATCACGGATGAGAAGCTGGAGATTCTGCAGGATGCCGACTGGATCTTCCGCGAGGAGATCGCGAAGGCAGGTCTTGACCGCGACATCAACCAGTATTTCGCAGTTCTGACGAATATGCGTTCCGTCGGCGTGATGGGCGACAGCAGAACGTATGACTACACCGTTGCGCTGCGAGCAGTGACGACCAGCGACTTCATGACGGCAGATTTCGCGCAGATCCCGTATGACGTGCTGGCAACCGCCGCATCGAGGATCGTCGGCGAAGTCAAGAACGTCAACCGCATTGTGTACGACGTGACGACCAAGCCGCCGGCTACGATTGAGTGGGAATAATAAACAAGACCTCAGAAACGGCGTAGATACGCCATTTCCGAAGTCTCAAAATCTCAGTGATAACAATTTGATAACAGGGAGCTAAGCGGAATTATTCTGCGGTTCAAGTGGCTTATAAGTTGCCCGAGTCCGAGACAGGATGCTGTCCGAGGACGAGGGTATGTCGCCACAGGATTTAAGGGCGACGAAGCCACTCTTTCGCAGGTTCATGCTTTCCGCAGTCATCGGTCGTTTTCGGCCAATTGAGCTTCCATTCTGTATATTCGGCCTTGCTGATCTTACCGTCAGCAAGGTCTTTTTTTCGTCTCTGCCACTCAGAAAGGAGGTCAGTCATAAGGATAGAGCCGAAAACAATGCCCTTTCGTCTGTTGCCGTCCTCGTCCTCGCAGTCCTCAATGCTGATCGGGTAATGTTC
>JAFPXW010000147.1 GCA_017394565.1 Oscillospiraceae bacterium
GAAATAATACAATTTGTATTTATAGGATGCAGATCCTGATCGGAGGTGAACGCCATGCACGACAAGCCTATCCATATCGCCGTCATTGTTTCGACGCTTGACGAAGAATATCAAAGCGGTATCCTACAGGGTGTCCGCCAGTATGCGTTCGCCAACAGCGTCACGCTCGAGCATTTCGTTGCGTTCGGCAACATCGGCAGCGACATCAGCCACGACATCGGCGAGTATAACATCTTTTCCCTCGCCAATCTCCGCCGGTTCGACGGCATCATCCTCGTCATCAATACCATTCAGGATGCAGAATGCCTCCAGACCGTCGTCAACCGCGTCCGCGAATCCGGCGTGCCTGCCGTCTGCATCGACAAGGACGTCGAGGGGCTCTACAGCATCGGCATCGACAACGAATCCGCGATGTACCGCATGGTCGAGCATTTTATCGTGCATCACGGCTTCACGCGGATCAACTACATCTCCGGCCCCGACACCAACGCCGAGAGCGTCCTGCGCCTGAAGGCCTACCGCGCGGCGCTTGCCGACCACGGCATCCTGGACGAGGACGAGCGCATCTACCGCGGTCACTTCGTGTCGAAGGACGGCACCCTCGCTGTGCAGAAATTCCTTGCATCGCCGCTGGAGCTGCCGCAGGCCATCGTCTGCGCCAATGACAATATGGCTGTCGCCGCCGTCAACGCCCTCATGATCAAGGGCTACAGCGTGCCGGAGGACATTGCGGTGTCCGGTTTCGATTATACGAAGAATGCCCAGAACTACGCGCCTTCCATGACTTCCGTCGAACGTCCGACGGCACAGGTCGGGATGCTGGCGTGTCAGAAGATCATGGATCACATCGACGGCAAGCCGCAGGAGCGCGTCACCACGATGGAAACGCACTGCCGGTTCTCCCAGAGCTGCGGATGCAGCGCCGCGCCGCCGATGGACACGATGGAATTCAAGAAGCACAACTACTCCGTGCTGGAGTCCTTCTCGAATGACGTTTCCCTCGCAAGCCGTCTGGCTTCCGCCCTCGCGGAATGCGACAGCATGGAGGATTATACCGCAGAGCTGCGGCGATTCGTGCCGGAGTTTCAGTGCAGGGAGTTTTACCTGTGCCTGTGCGACAGCTGGAATCAGGGCATCTTGGCGGATGAGACGGAGGAAAATTACCTCATGCACATCCTCTCGCCCGATCACTTCATCACAGAGGGCTACGGCGACACGATCATGGTGCCGCTGGCGTACAAGGACGGGCAGTTCCTCACAGTCCCGGATTTTCCGGCGGAGGAAATGCTGCCGGATCTGTTCGACAAGAACAATCCGCCCGGCAATTATTACTTCGTGCCGCTGCACTTCCGCGAACGCACGATGGGCTACATCGTCATCAAGGACAGCGATTTCCCGATCTCCAGCCGTTTGTTCCACAGCTGCGTGATGGACATTGCCAATTCGCTGGAGAGCGTGCGCAAGATCATCTGTCTGGACCGTGTCACCCGGAAGCTCAACAAACTCTACACGGTCGATACCCTCGCCAATATCAACAACCGCAACGGTTTCCGCATCAATACGCAGAATGCCTACCAATACTGCATTGACGCGCAGAAGCCCGTGATGCTCATGTTCCTCGACATGGACGGCCTGAAGACCATCAACGACACCTACGGCCACAAAGCCGGTGACGTTGCCATTGCGTCGATGGCGGAAGTCCTGCGCACGGCGTGTGCGGATGGTGAAGTCTGCTGCCGGTTCGGCGGCGATGAATTCATCATTTTCGCCGCGGACTACACGGAGGAACGCGCCGAAGCACTCGGCAAACACATCCGCGAACTACTCACCAAAATGAACGAAGAACGCGATTTTCCCTATACTCTCTCTACTTCTCTGGGCTACCATATCACCGTACCGGAGGCAGGCATGAACCTGTTCCAGCTTGTCACCATCGCTGATAACATCATGTACACGGAGAAGAAGAAAAAAAAGACTTCGCGCTATTTAAAAAGATGATAGCAGTATAAATATTTTTATTATCGAAAACGATTTCCCTCCCTGCCGGTTCTGGCAGAGAGGGAAATTTTTGGATTTATATGAAATGTTTGCCGGAAAGTTTTCACCCAATTTTTGGCAATATAAACACCGCCACCGCATCCGCGGTGATGACCGCCAGCAGCAGTGTACCCAGTATCCCGACCCTGGCAGGTTTGGCCCACGCCGCAAACTTCCGGCACGCCGGATGCACCAGATTCACCAACAGGAGCGCCAATCCGCCGAACAGCAGGGAACTGAGGAGCGAGATCCTCCCCTCGAAATTCAACGGCCACTCGCCGTACCACCACGGCAGATAGCCGAGGGCTTTCTCCAGCGGATACGATGCCGCCAGCTCCAGCACCGTCGTCACGACCGTACTCACCGCGAACACAAACGCCGGATGCGTGTGCTTCCGGAACAGCCACACCAGCAAAAGTCCCCCGAATCCATAGATCGGCAGCACCGGCAGGTGCAATACCCCACGGTCGGAAAATTCCCGAAACATCGCGAATTCCAGAGCTTCCTCATACAGCCATCCGCAGAAACCGCACACCGTGAACTCGATCACATACGACAATACCAAAAAGAGGGGACGCATTGTCCCCTCCTTCCTGTTTCCGGTCTGCATCAGAGTGCCGCGATGTCAGCGGTGCTGACCATCTTGATGCCGGCATCTGCCAATACCTGAGAAGCCTTCTTCTCATTGTCAACGTGCATGACGATGTAGGCATCCTTGCCGATGACGGTGATGCAGGCATAGAGGTAGTCGATGTTGACCTCCGCCTGTGCCATCAGTTCGGTGATCTTGGACAGTCCGCCCGGCTGGTCGTCCATCGCAATGCACATCACCTGCGTGATGGTGGACATGAAACCTGCCTCGCGCATGGCTTCCTGCGCCTTGTCGGTATCGGACACGATCATGCGCACGATGCCGAAATCCTTCGTATCCGCGAGGGACATGGCGCGAATGTCGATCTGCGCATCCTTGAGCGTCTGCGTCACCTTGACAAGCTGTCCCGGCTTGTTCTCCATAAAGATCGAAAGCTGCTGTGTAGTCATAGTCAGTACCTCCCTTATATTTGTTAGCATGAAAAACATGGAATCAGAAGTGTGCATATCCGCTTTTCCGGACATTTTTTAAACCGCGCGAAGCGCACCGCAATTTCTCATTCCTCATTTCTCATTCCTAATTACGCATTATATCCCAGCTCGAATGCCTTCTTATTCATCTCCACGAACGCCGGCTTGACGGTCTGCTCGATGGCGGTGATCCACTTGTCGTATTCGATGTGGAAGTGCTTTGCAAGCTGTCCCATCAGGACGATGTTGACCGCCTTGGGCGAACCTGCCTGCTCTGCGAGTGCGAGGGCATCCATGGCCTCGATCTGCACGCCCTTTGCGGTCAGTTCATCGAGGATGTTCTCCGGATACTCTGCCGCGCCGATGATGACCGGCATCGGATCGATGCGCTGGGTATTGGTGATGACGATGCCGCCCTTCTTGAGCAGATGCGCGTATCTTGCGGCTTCGATGCGCTCGAACGAGATGACGAAATCCGCTTCACCGGACTGTACGACCGGAGAATACACCTTGTCGCCGTAGCGCACATAAGTGATGACCGAGCCGCCGCGCTGGCTCATGCCGTGAACTTCGGATACCTTGATATCATAGCCCTCATTGACAAGCACCTTGCCAAGAAGCTTACTTGCGAGCAGCGAACCCTGTCCGCCGACACCGCAGATGACAATGCCTTTTGTTTCCATGTGCGTTTTACTCCTTTGATCGTTTATGATTTACCGTATATTTTTGAAAAAATACCAAATGCACCAAGTCCTGCAAACAGGTAGCCTTTCAATACAGCAAAGACAAATTTTCCTTTGATTTCCAGAACGTCCAGAAACTCGTACAATCTGGTAACACATTCTGCAAACGTAATATCGCCGTCCTCTTGCAGAACTTTATGAAATTGTCCTGCCCATGCAAGATGAACACCGAGATACACTGCGATCAGGCAGATCAGAATGCATCCGATCACGCCATACTGATTATCGCCCTCACCGCCGAATTTATCATACATGAAGAACACGCCCATGACGATCACAGCGCCGACAAGTGACCATGTATAGCCCAGCATTCCGATGCCGAACCACGCAAAGATGCCGGGGATCGCACCGAGCGCCGCACCGAGGATCGCAAGCCACGGGACGTTCTCAGTCTGTTTCGGTTCAGCGTTATGCTTCGCCATATTCGCCAGCAATTCATCGAGCGCCTGCTGTTCCTCCGGTGTCATATTCGCACGGGATTCCGCGAGTTTCTGTTCATCCATGCAGGATACCCTCCAGCGCCCGAACGGCATTGCGCACGCATTCGTCACACGGGCAGAGAACCTTTCCGGTGGTCACGCCTTTGAGATCCTTGCAGACAGACGCGCCGCAGAGGGTTTCAAATTCCTGATGCAGTGCCTTGGCCTGCATCATATTGCCGCCCAGCAGTCCCAGCACCATGCCTGCGCCCACGAGCGCACCGCACGTTGCCTGCATTCCGCCCATTCCGGCACCGAACGTTTTGCCGAGCCTTGTGAGCTGTTCCTCGCTCAGCTCCAGCACATCCGCATAGCTGAGCAAGACTGCCTGACAGCAGTTATTCGAGCGCTTGAGAAGCGCTGCTTTTTCGATTCTGTCCATTGTTTCTCCCTATATGGTGATGCGGAGAGAGGGAGGGATTTTTGTCGGCTTGCGCCGACTCAGGGGCTTTGCCCCTAAACAATGCTAACAACTTAGCAAATTGAACAAGCGTCCTTCTTTCCCCCATCCCCCAACCCCCTTCCCAGGAAGGGGGCTTTACTTGCAGGGGGCTGCGCCCCCTGCACCCGCATGATTTTAGTTCTTTGCGACACACTGTGCCGGCGGCAGTTCTGCCATGGTCGGTTCCTCGTGACCGATCGCATCGAACGGGCAGAGCTGTTCGCAAACGCCGCAGCCAACGCACAGCGTCTTGTCGATCTCTGCCTTGCCGTCTGCGCTGATGTGGATGGACGGGCAGCCGAGCTTCATGCAGCGCTTGCAGCTCTTGCACTTGTCCTTGTCCACGAATACCGGCTTCTTGGGCTTGACGTATTTCAGGAGAACGCACGGACGGCGGCTGATGATCACGGATGCCTCGTCTGCCGCAAGCTCCTCCTTGACTGCCTTCTCGGTTTCTTCGAGATTGTACGGATCGACCACGCGCACGCGGTTGATGCCGAGGGAATGGCACAGCGCTTCGAGGTTGATCTTGGTCGCCGGATCGCCCTTGATATTGAAGCCGGTGGTCGGGTTCTGCTGATGACCGGTCATGCCGGTGATGGAGTTATCGAGGATGATAACGGTCGATTTCGAGCCGTTGTAAGCGATGTTGGCAAGTCCCGTCATGCCGGAATGCATGAAGGTGGAGTCACCGATGACGCAAACGCTGTTGTGATCGGTCTCGCCCTTTGCCGCCTTATTGTAACCGTGCAGACCGGAGATGGACGCACCCATGCAGAGGGTGGAATCGAGTGCGCACAGCGGTGCGGCGCTGCCGAGGGTATAGCATCCGATGTCGCCGAGAACGGTGATCTTGTTCTTGGCGAGGGTATAGAACATCCCTCTGTGCGGACATCCGGAACACATCACCGGAGGACGTACAGGGATCTGGGTGTCGGGTGTCACGCACTCCTTTGCCGGCAGACCGAACGCCTCTGCAATGGACTTCTGGGAGAATTCGCCCAGCGGTGTGAACAGTTCCTTGCCGATGACCGGAACGCCGATGTTCTTGCAGTGGGACTCGATGATGCCGTCGAGTTCCTCAACGACATAGAGCTTCTCGACCTTTGCCGCAAAGTCCTTGATCTTCTGTACCGGCAGGGGATTGACCATGCCGAGTTTGAGGAACGATGCGCCGTCGCCGAACACTTCCTTGCAGTACTGATAGCAAGCGCCGGTAGCGATGATACCGATCTTGGTGTCGCCCATCTCGATGCGGTTGATGTCAGACGTATCCGCAAATTCGGTGAGCTTCTTGGTGCGCTCCTCCACGAACGGGTGACGCTTGATGGCATTCGCCGGAGCCATGATGAACTTCTGGGGGTTCTTCTCATAGGGCTTCTTCTCCGGAACGACGCGCTCACCGAGTTCGACCACGCTCTGTGCGTGTGCGATTCTGGTACACATTCTCAGGAGGCACGGGGTATCGTACTTCTCGGAGATCTCGAAGGCAAGCTTTGCAAATTCCTTGCACTCTGCGGAATCCGCAGGTTCGAGCATGGGGACTTTTGCGCCGATGGCGTAGTGACGGGAATCCTGCTCATTCTGGGAAGAATGCATTCCCGGATCGTCTGCGACGCAAACGACCAAGCCGCCGGTCACACCGGTGTAGGAGAGGGTGAACAGCGGATCTGCCGCCACATTCAGACCAACGTGCTTCATGGCGCAAGCGGTTCTCACGCCGCGCAGGGATGCACCGAAAGCGGCTTCCATCGCAACCTTCTCATTTGGAGCCCACTCGCAGTAAATGTCATCATAGGTCGCCGCAAATTCCGTGATCTCGGTACTCGGCGTACCCGGATAGCTGGAAACGACCTCCACGCCTGCTTCATATAAACCTCTGGCAACAGCCGCGTTGCCGATCATCAATTCTTTCATTGGGTATTTCCTTTCCAAACTCTGGATTTTTTTCGTGCTCTCGGCAGGGCGGTGACTGCCCTGCACCCGCAAGATCTCTTCATCGAGGTGCAGGGGATCGCATCCCCTGCCGAGGAGGGTTAAGGGAGGGCGATAAGCAGATGCCCAGCGAGCTTGCGAGCGCTGGCAGTCGCTTATGCATTGCAGCAGCCCTC
>JAFPXW010000148.1 GCA_017394565.1 Oscillospiraceae bacterium
ATAGTTTCCCCACCGTCATTTAAACGGAACGGATGTTTCGACTTTATTGACAGCCTGAAAGCCCCTGACATGACATCAGGGGCTTTGTTTTGCGATGATTGGTAGATCACGGTTCGACCGGAAGGGAGGGGACGATCTCGACCACGAATTTCAGGAGCGTCAGCGCATCGGTCGTATCGAGCGTTTTGTCGTGGAATACATCGGCACATTCCCGCTGCGGATCGGTCAGGGAAATGCCGCCCAGCAGGAATTTGTTGACCGTGATGACATCGAGGATGTCGATGGAAGCATCGCCGTTTAAGTCACCGGCGGCAAGCGGTGCTTCTTCAAACGCAACGATCACATTTTTCAGCAGCGCCTTGCCGTTGCTATTGGCGATGATCTGCGCATTTCCGTTTTTCAGACCAGTCAGCCTGCCGTCCTCGACCTTCACGATGTCCTCGGCAGTCGAGAGCCACTGCACACTTCCGACAGCGTCCGGATACTCCAGGATCACGACCTGTTCCGGGGAATGCAGCGTGATGGTCTCCGGATCCGCCATGCTGTAGCGGTAGTCGCTGCGCACGCTCACCTCACAGGTCAGCAGGGAATTGGCACCGGCAAGAAAGACCGAGATCGTGCAGGTTCCGGCGGATACGGCTGTAATAACGCCGTTTTCGACCGTCGCGACATCGCTGTTGTCCGTGAACCAGATGCCCTCCTCGGTGGAATTCTCGGTGGAAAGTGTGGCTTGCTCGCCGGGATTGAGCGTCAGGGAGGTGCTGCTGAGCCTCGCGGCCTGCGGATCCGGGATCGTGACGGCGCCCTCGGTGGAATGCTCCATCAGGGATGCATAGGCGTTTTCGCCCTTACCGACATACCAGAATCCGGGGCGATCCGCCGTGTCCTTCCAGCGGTAGCCAATGGCGTAGCGGTCACCGGCCTTCCAGTCCTCCGGCAGCACGAGATCCAGCGTGAATATGCGCTCCGTGCCTTCGGTCGCGGCGTTCTCCGGCGATGCCGAAGCACCGGAAAACCAGATCGTGTGATTCTCCGGAACATCCCAGTATGCAAAATGCTTGCCGGCAGCCGTGTCCAGCTGCACCTGATCGACCGTCAGGCGCTCATCATAGGAAATGCCGAATTCAGACGCCAGGAAGCCGTTTTCATTCCCCTCGACCATCACATCGACGGAGACGATGCGGCTGTCCGGGACGGTTTCCGCAGGCACTTCGACCTTGTCGATCCGCAAGGCTGGTGTATGCTCTGCGGCTGTCGGGAGTGCCGGCAGGAATGGCAGGAACACCGCTGCGGAGAGCAGCGCTGCGCAGAGCCGATGATAGCTATGTAACACAAAAATCACCCTTTAAACGTTTTCATCCAGAAAATAGGGACAGAAATCCCCCACATTATTCTTATTATAGCACAGATCGGGCGGTTCGTCAATGGCTTTTTCGTGAACTTGCATCAAACAAAATCTAAATTCAAGATCCCAATTATACAAGTTTCCGAATATTAAACAGGATACTACAAATAGTATTATTTGCTGCCCGAACTGGTGCCGACAACACCTTGATTTTATTTACAATTTCTTAAAAAAATATTCCCGAAACGTAGAAGTATCTGAAGAAAAGTTGTGTTATAATAATGAATGAGTATCAAGGAATCAATGCGGCAAGCGGATCGGGGGGATACCATGGAGCTGCCGACGGAGGAAAAATTGCTCGATGTTGTGGAAGAATTTACCGTTCCGCAGCAGTCTGAGGCCTATCAGGCGTCTTACCGCAGGTGGCGGCGGCGAAAGAATAACCGCTACGCCTTCTGCTTCAGCAAGAACATGAAGGAAGCGACGTTCGCTGAGAATCAGGCCGTCGTGAACGAAACACCCGCGCAGGCGGAGAATTCCGCATTGCACTCGCTGGGCATCCTGTTTGCATGGGCGCTGATGCTCTACCTTGTGATCGAAAATGTGATCGACAAGATCGTGGTGCTGATCGCCCAGTATATGGGTGTGCGCATCGAGATGGTCTATTGGGGCGAGAGCCGGTATTATGGCGAGGATCAGGTCGTGTTCCTGTTCACTGCCGCACTGCAGATCCTGAAGATCCTGGTGCCGATTCTTGTCATCGGGCTGGCTTTGCGGATGTCACTGCGCACCAGTGTGCCATGCAGAGTGCGGAATAAACGGTACTTCCTGACAGGTGTTTCCGCTGTGATGCTGCTGTCGGTCGTTCTGGGGATCGCGTTTGTGTCGCGATCGGCGGAGCTGGAAAAGTACCGCCTGATCTCCGAGGTCAACCGTTCGGAGGATCACTGGGTTATCATTTACATTTTGTTCACGGTATTCATTGCGCCGCTGTTTTCGGAACTGCTCTTTCACGGGGCGATGTTCCAGTCGCTCCGGCAATTCGGGGATCGGTTCGCGATCGGTGCAGTCGCGATCCTGTCGGCCTTGCTGGCACATAATCCGCACGATGCCCTGCGCCTCGGACTGCTGACGCTGCTGATCTCGTTCTTTATGGTGCGCACCGGCAGCTTTCTGACGGCTGTGATCATGCGGATCATCCACGAGATCTATATGTTTGCAATGTTCCAGATCGAGAGCTACGGCGGAATGTTCTCCGTTTACTGGTGGTTTGTGGTGCTGTTCCCGGTCGTTGTGGGACTGCTGAATGTGGTGGCGATCGTGCTCAACAGGGGCGAAAAGGAGGAGTACCGCGCGGAAAATCCTTCCTATATGACCATCTGGGATCAGGCAACGGCATTCTTTACGAGCATCCCGATGCTCATTATGCTGGTGACGTGCGTGCTGCTCATCGTCGTGACATTTATGCTGGGGTGAGTGATGGACGCAGAACTGTATATGCGCCGCGCGATGGAACTGGCGGCCCAGGCGGCTGGTCTGGGCGAAGTTCCGGTCGGCGCGGTGATCGTGAAGAAATCCACCGGTGAGATCGTCGGTGAGGGCTACAATCGCCGGGAGCTGGACAAGCACGCGCTGGCTCATGCCGAGATCATGGCGATCGACGCGGCGTGCAGAAAGCTGGGCGGCTGGCGGCTGCCGGACTGTGCGATCTTTGTGACGCTGGAACCCTGCCCGATGTGCAGCGGTGCGATCCTGCAGGCACGGATCGACGAAGTGTACTACGGTGCGACCGATCCGAAAAGCGGCGCTGTCCGCAGCGTGCAGCGGATGTTCGATCTGCCGTATAACTGGCAGCCGGAGGTCATTTCCGGGATCCTGCAAGAGGCGTGCAGCGAACAGCTTTCGGCATTCTTTCGGGAGCTGAGAGCCAGAAAAAAACAACAGAAAATTACAAATGGTTGAATACAGGGCTTGGTTTACAAGTCCTGTATTTTTTTTGCTTTGGTCGCAGAATCGGGATTTGTATTTCGGGATCTCAAATCCGAGTATACAATGTGGAATATTTAGATAAAATTTCACAAAAAATATTGACAAGTCATGAATAATATGGTATACTAATAATTGTAAAGAAATGGTTATATGGAGATCACAATGTGTCAGCGGGTGCAGGATTGAGTTGTATTCGCTGACACATCTGCAAATGGATGAATGAAAGGCCCACAGAGCCGAAAAAATGCCTGACTACAGGCAAACCTACCAAGGGGGAAAACAGAAGATGAACAGAAACAAGCGCACCATCGCTGCCCTGTGTGCAGCAGCCCTCTGCGCTTCACTCGGAACCGCGCTTCCGGTGAATGCCGTCCGGACGACGCCCGTTTCGGCGGTACAGTCGCAGGCAGGGGAACTCATGACTCGCAATTCGCACATTGATCTGACGGGGGTTCACACTTACGAATCCGAACATTTCAAGTTCTACTGGGGCGACGGCGGAACGGATTCCAACCGCGTCAATGAGGCGTTCCTCGCGGAGAATGCCAAGCATCTCGAAGCGTGCTGGGATGTCTACATGAACGAGCTTTCCATGAATCCGCCGACGGAATCCGTCAATGCACGGCTTCGTGACGGCAATCAGTACAAGGTCAATTTCTACCTGCACAACACCGGCCTGAAAACGACGGACGGTGTCGAAGTGCCGGCAGACTGGGCTTACATGGGCTATGATAACCAGGGCTATGCGTTCATGTTCTGCTGCGTGGATGCCATGCAGAATTCACCGAATCCGTCGTGGGTGCTGCCGCACGAATTCGGTCATGTCGTGACAGCACATCAGTACGGCTGGAACGATAACAAGTACGTCCAGTCGTGGTGGGAAGCCATCGCGAACTGGTATCGTGAGCAATTTTTGTATTCCGACTACTACCAGCAGTGGGTGACAACGCCCGGCAGCGGTACGGATTACTTTGAAACATATATGAAGAATTTGCAGTTCACGCCCATTCTCGGCCGTGATAATTACGCATCGTGGGCGTTCCTGCAATATCTGACAGAGAATCCCGACAACCTCGGCAATTACGGTTCCGATTTCGTCAAGACACTCATGCAGGAAGGCAAGACGAATGAATACCCGTATCTGGAGATCGAACGTCTGGGCGGTG
>JAFPXW010000017.1 GCA_017394565.1 Oscillospiraceae bacterium
ATGCCGGTATAATGGTCAAGCTCCGGAATGTTCGTAATGTCAATATAGATCGGCTTCATGCAGGTGCAGCACCGCCTTCCTCCGGTTCGGGCAGGAATCCCTCGGTGAAGGGATCGTACTTCACACGCATCCCTCCGCGGTTTTCACTGGAAACTGCCGACGACAGCAAAGACTTCACGAATTCCGTGCGCGTCATCTTCTGCGCCTGTTCCTCCCAGTGCGCATAGCCCTGTGCATCCGGCAGACGGTTGAAGCAGGACAGATACACGGCTTCGATCAGGCCGCGGACGGAGTAATTCTGATTGAGCAGCTCCGTCACATCGGCGATCTCCGACGTGCGGACAGCCGAATGCAGCAGCGCATCCTGCGTAAACTGCATCTGCTTGCCGGATGTGCGCAGATTCTGTTCCACAAGGTCATAGAGCGCCCGTGCAGGCTTGGTTTCATCGTCCGGTGTCACCGGCGGGAACTTGTCGATGAAGCGGCGCAGGTAATCCTGAAGCATTTCCTTGATATGCTCATACTCGAAATGCTTCAGGCGTTCGCGCTGCATCGTGATGATGTGGGAACGCAGGGCTTCATCCTTTGCGGCGGCCTCTATGATCTTCGAGAGATAGACCGGATCCTTGTCGTCAACGACGATGCCGCTGCCGCCGAGGGTTTCCGGTACGGCACACGCATCGAATGCAATGACCGGTACATCGAATGTCATGGCTTCCAGCAGCGGTACGCAGAAGCCCTCATGCTCGCTCATGCAGAGGAACACATGGGCAGTCTTATAAATGGCAAGGATCTCCGCAAAGCTGATGTGACCGGGGAACACGATGTCCTCGACCTCCAGCTCCTCGATGTAATCCATCAGGTCGCGGTAATACATTCCCGTCGTATTCGCGCTGCCGACGAGGATCAGGCGCGAATCGGGGTTGACGTGCTTCTTATAATAGGCATAGGCGCGGATGATGTCCTCGTGCTTCTTATTCGGCGCGATCCTGCCGACGAATACGATATTGGTGATGCCGTCGCTCATGCGCTTGACCATCGCCTTGTCCGGTGTCTGCTTGTAATCATCGAACGGCACACAGACAGGGATGACCTCGATCTCGTCTGCCTTGTAGCCCATGTCGATCATGTTCTGCTTATTGAATTCGGAATCCGCGATGTAGGCGTTGAATTTGCCTTTCATCGGGCCGCGCATATGCTCCAGACCTGTGCGGCAGCTTTCGGCAGCGACCGGACTGTCGATCGTGAAGAATTCATACGGCGTGATGTTGTGATACACCATGATCTTGCGGCAGTTCAGCTCCGCAACCATCGTATTCAGGGGGGAGCCGTTGCCCATGTGATAGATCAGGATGTCGTCCGGCTGGAGTTTCGGGAAACGGTCGAGACGATAACAATCGGGTTCTTTGACCTTGGCAGCGATCGTCTCGGCATAGACAGCCGTTTCGATCCCCATGTCCTCGATGACGTGTTTCTTGGCGATCACGTCATTGCCGATGGCATCGCCGAAATTCAGGGTATTGACGATCTGGAAAATCCTCATTTACGCATCTCCCTTCTGCTGCGCATCCAGCCGTTCTGTCAGCGCTTTCACCTGTGCCTGCAGCGCCTCGATCTGCTGGCGCTGGACATCGAGCCGCGTTTCCAGCTCGCGTGCGTGCAGGGCCAGGCGGTCACGCTCGGACTTGTCGCGGTTGACGTAGCAGCGCACATGGATGAAAAGCCGCGCAATGGCAAGGTTGATGTTGTTCTGCGCCGCCACCAGCGGCAGAAACAGGAACGCCACGCCCTTGCGGATGGCACGCTTGGCAGGCTTGACCAGACCGGACGCGCCCTCGTGGTACGAGGTCAGGGGCTGATAATAGGCAAGCTGGTTGTTCGCCAGCAGAAGCTGTACATCGCTCAGAAATGCAGGCTCGGAAAAATCCGTGTCCTTTGCGGCATATTTCGTATCCCAGAAGTCCTGGAACGACACCAGCTCGCAGGTCTCGCCGGAAGCGGTCTGTTCGGAACGGATGCGGTGCAGAAGGTCCTGCACCATAGGGCTGTTGACTGCCATAGTACTCCTTTCGCCGGAACGCGCATTCCGGCTGTATGTTCTTTCGGTTTGTTTTTCTGTAGGTTCTATTACACATAGATAATTTTATTATACCACATTCCGGAAGGGAATTCAATGCTATTTGCAAAAAGTTCATAAACTGTACAGTGTTTTTACATCAAATTTCAACTCTGAGTTGATTTTCGCAAACTTATTCATTTTCTCCACCTTTTCTTCATATAAGGGGTTGCGAACTTTTGAATAATCTGTTAAAATAAATATGGAAACAGGGAAAGAACCTGCTAAAGACAAACGACCGGAAGGATCGGATGTCCCGAAAAACAGCATCAGACGGTGCTGCCGCAGGAACTTACGCAAAACGATTTTCGGCGAAACGCGCCGCAAAACTGCCAGCCATGTCCGGACTGTGTCAGACAGCTGACAATTTTGAAGCCCTGGTGAAAACGTTTTCGATGCGTTTTCCATGTTCCGTTTTTCAAATTGCATTTACCTTTTCATTCATCATCTTCTGTTTCTCCAATGGCTGTACTCCCCCTCCGGGAGTACAGCATACGGGGAACCACACCACTGACAATTTCCCTCGCGCAGAGCCGGGGTGACGGTACGCATTGCTCCTGAATAGTTGGTTCAGGATTTCCCGGCATCTGTCAGAGGTTTACCATTGCTTTTCTTCATAATACCCTTTCTATATTGTGTTGGGCTGGATGGCATTGCCGTCCGGCCATCTTTTTTGCTTACGCAAAAAGTGCGTGGTTCGTAGTGCATAGTTCGTAGTGAATGTGCGCCTGACGGCGCTTAATGAAAAGTAAATCTCAAAAAAATTCCTGCGGAAAGAGCAGACGCTCTCTTTTCGCAGGACTCATTTTATAATATAAACCGTGCCGCAGGCACACCACAACTACGAACTACGCACCACGCACTACGCACTTACATCCAGCGCCGCCCGCAGTTCGCTCAGCATGGTCGAGGCGATCTGGTTGGTCGTGATGACGCCGCCGACGCGGTTTTCGATGACGATGCAGAAGGCGACCGGGAAGCTCTGATCGTCCACAAACCCCGTCAGGAGCGAATTTTCGGTCTTTTCCTCACCGATCTGCGCCGTACCGCTCTTGACCGCCACGTCGCTGCCCGGCAGGACATCCGCATAGCGCGTGCGGCCGTTCGAGAGCATGATCTCGCGCATATGCGCCGCACTGTCCGGTGTGAACATTTTCTCACCATAAGTCGTCATCGTTCTGGGCAGATCCTTTCCGGCGACGGAAACAGCATGGTCAATGAGATACGGCATGGTGGACACGCCGGTCTGATTGGCGATGGCGCTCTGCCAGACCATCAGCTGCAAGGGGCTGACCAGCGTCGTTCCCTGTCCCATACAGCCCCACTGGGTGCTGAAGTCGTTCTTGTCCGTCAGCGTCGTCGAGGCCGTGTAGGCGCTGATGCCGTTCACATCGAAGTAGCCCTGCTCGCCTTCGCCGTTCAGCCGGTAGCCCATCGCGCGGTAGGTCTCCTCAATGTCCTCCAGCGTCCACGAGGGATCTTCCACAAGCTGTGCGAACCACGGATTACAGCTGTTCGCGAACGCATCCATGATGCCCTGCGTGCCGTGTCCGGCGCTCTTGTGGCAGCGGATCTCCTGTCCGCCGAGGTTCTGATACGCGCCCAGACAGTCAAAGCTTTTGCTCATGAGCGCGTCGTAGCCCATGTGTTCGAGTGCCGCGAGCGTTGTGGAAATTTTCTGTGTCGAGCCGGGAACGGTCGGGTAGAAGACCGAGCAGAGCAGTGCGCCCTCCGGCAGTTCGGAGATGTTGGCGTAGTGGTCGAGGACGTTGACATTCGGCTTGGAGGTGCAGACGTAGATTTCGCCCGTCATGTAATTGTAAGCGACCGCACAGCCGTTTTTCGAGCCGAAGCTGTCGTAGACCCGGCGGTTCACCGTGTGGTCGAGCGTCGTTCCGACCGCCGCACGTCCGTCATGCTGCTCGCCCAGCATGAAGCTGAAATTTGCCAGCAAGTCCTTGTTCTGTGCGACCAGCGTGTTCGTCATCTGCTTGGAATCGTCGCCGATGAGGTTGCCGACATCGAGGAAGTAGTCCGCGCCGTATTCCTCCGCCGTTGCATTCGGATCGTAGAGGACTTCGCCCTTGCGGTCGTAGACCTTGCCGAGGGAGGCATTGGAGGCGTGGGAGATGTAGAATTTTGATTCCGTCTGGAGTTTATAGATCAGAAAGCCGAATCCTGCCAGAAACAGGAGCAGCAGCACGGTAATGAGGTGCTGTCCTCTGCGGATGCTTTTCATGCGCTCACCTTGCCATTCTGTGCAGAAGCGCCTTGCTTCTGCTTCTTTGCCTGCTTGCGCCTGAGGACTTCATGATGGAACAGCGGCGACTGACCTGCCTTGAGCATTCCCACCAGGAAGCCGCACGTCACCATCGAGCTGCCGCCTTCCGAAATGAAGGGCAGCGTGACGCCCGTGAACGGGATGAGATTGCACGAGCCGAAGATATTCAGCGCCATCTGCGCCACGAATGCCGCCACAACGCCGGCGGTCATGGTCGCGTGGTAGTAGCTTTTCGGCGGATTCATGAGGACGGTCGTGAGCATGATGAGGATCATGACCACCGTCAGACCGGCATACAGCAAGCCCCATTCCTCACAGATCGTGCAGAATACGATGTCCGATTCGTGCGCAAAGACGCCTGCCAGACGTCCGTGTCCGGCGCCGACACCGAGCCAGCCGCCGCGTGCCACGCCGATGAGCGCCTGGCACTGCTGATAGCCTGTGCCGTAGGGATCCGCCCAGATATCGGCGTGCAGACGCTCCTGCACATAGGCAGGTGCGAGCATCCACGCAACCATCGCCAGCAGGACACCGCCGACACACATCGCGGCAATGGCAGTCTTGTTGATCTTGGCTCTGGGGTAGCACAGGCGGCACACCAGCGCACAGCCGAAGATCGCCGCAAAGGTCGGCAGGCTTCCGAGGTCGCGGCACCACCACTGCAAGCCGAAAATGACCACCGTCATCGCCAGCAGGCACAGCGTGTCGATCGAAACATAAAAGAACAGCACCTTGATCTTCTTGTGCAGCTCCACGATGGAAGCCGCGCAGATCAGGACAAAGCAGGGCTTGATGAATTCCGAAGGCTGGATGGAGAAGCTCTTGAACGTGATCCACATCGAACGTCCGCCCGTCAGCGTCAGGATGGCGAGGATGAGGATGCCGATGATGATGTAGATGTATTTCTTCTGCTTGCGGATCCATTCGTGATTGCGCGTCAGCAGAAATCCGATCTCGCACGCCACCATCGCTGCCACGCAGGTGATGAGGTGCTTGATATCGAGCTTGACGCCGCCGAAGCAGGACTGGAAGATCAGGCTCATATTGAGGATGCCCAGCAGCATGATGTCGAGGGTGTAGGTCATCTGCCGGTAGATCGCCGCGGCGATGATGCCGATGAGATCCAGTCCCAGCACCGCCAGTGCCAGATACAGCAGATCCTGCGGCGCTTGGTAATTGCCGCGAACCAGCACGATCCCCAGCATCGACAGATGTGTCAGGAGCAGCAGCGTGATGACGCCGCCGTAATTCAGTCCGTTTTTAAGCACGCTGACCGCCTCCCTTCCGCTTGCCTGCCGGTTCCGGTGCGCTCTGTTTTGCTAAATACATCTGCACGCTGCCGAGCCGGATGCAGTCCCCCGGATGCAGCCGCGCCTGCTTGACACGGCGGTCATTGACGAAGGTGCCCGACTTGGAATCAAGGTCGGTGATGCTCCACACGCCGGCGCTGACGGTCATGACCGCGTGATAGCGCGACACCGAGCTGTCCGACAGCCGGATGTCCGCCGAGATATGCCGTCCCAGCAGGATCTCGTCGGCTTCGAGCGGGTAGTGATTGTCCCAGAACCGCAGCTCCAGCCCGTTGGAAACCTTCGCCCAGCGCTTGCGGCAGAGTTTGGCTTCGCGGCTGGCGGCGATGATGATGGACAATGCGAAAATATCAAGGATCACGACCGCGGCTGCGCACAGCACAAGGTCAGGGATCGCAAGACTGTTCAGATATTGCAAGAGTTCTGACATGGGTGACTCCTTTCCGGATTTGCGTTTTTTATTTATAGGGGATCGTGACGATCGCTATCGGCTGTCAAAAAAGTGATCATGCAGGAAGCGGGCAGGGGTTCGGGTGGGACAGCCCCCGGTCGGGGTGAAGGGGGCGTCCCCGCAATATTGCCCCTCCCCCTTTGGGGGAGGGGTTGGGGTGGGGGCACTCCCCGGTGCATTGTCACCAGAAAAGCTGAGAGGATCGTGATGCTCACAACATATGCCTGGTTTACCATGAATAGGGAATGTATATCCTATTCCATTCCGGATACAATTTCTATTATAATACATCATGACAAAAATGACAAGCATATTTCATCGTCTTTACCAAATTTTCATGTTGCAGTTCATCGTTTTTCATAAATTTCCAAAAAACGCTTGAATTTTTTTATCCAATGTGATATAATAAAACTATCATAAGGCGGGTTGGTAACAACCCCGTAAAGGAGGAACTAATTTTGAACGTAACAGTAAATGCTAAGAAGATGCAGATCAACCAATCCTTTACCGAATACGCGCAGGAGCGACTGGATGCAAAGCTTGACAAGTTCTTCGGTGATGAAGCAGAGGCTAAACTGATGCTGACAGAGCGTAAGGGCAACATCGAGCTGGAGCTGACGGTTCGCTACAACCAGATGCTGTACCGCGCCGAGCAGACCGCGGTGGACAAGACTGACGCGCTCGATGCAGCCATCGACAAGATCATCCGCCAGATCCGCAAGAACAAGACGCGCCTCGAAAAGCGCCTGAAGGACACCGCATTCAAGCAGGAGTTCAAGGATACCGTGGAGGAGGCAGATCTTTCCGTTATCCGTACCAAGAAGTTCAAGATGCGCCCGATGAGCGCAGAGGAGGCGATCCTCCAGATGAATATGCTGGGACACGACTTCTTCATGTTCCGCAACGCTGCGACCGGCGAGATCAACGTCGCTTACAAGCGCGATGACGAGGGTTATGCGATCCTCGAACCGGACGAAGCCTGATCCTCCGCACGGAGATCAGAACCACTGATTTCTTCTTCATTTTTCTTTAAAAGACTATTGATCCATTGTATTTTCCTCATATTCTGCCCCGCTTGCCACGGGGCAGATTCTTTTTGACGTGATTTTTCCCGATATGCTGCGCTGTTTTCACAGCTTCAAATTTTTTTGAAAAAAATTCAGAAAAAGGCTTGACAAATCGCCCCACCTGTGCTATAATATATTTTGTTGAGCAGATGCGCTCGTAGCTCAGCTGGATAGAGTGACTGGCTACGAACCAGTAGGTCGGGGGTTCGAGTCCCTTCGAGCGCGCTTCTTAATGAGATGCACACTTTCGGGTGTGCATTTTCTTTTTATACAGCTTATTTTTGAAACCTGTCCGGTCGTTTCCTGTGACCGGACAGGTCTTTTTATGCACCTTACAGAGAAATCGTGCGATTCCTCTTGATTTCTCAAAATCTGTATGGTATAATAGCAGTATGGCTGTCCGGATCAGTATTCGATGCCGCGGCGTGCGGCGATCCCCTTCTGATACGGATGCTTCACAGCGCGGATCTCACTGACGTAGTCCGCCTGTGCGAGAAACACCTCCGCCGGATCGCGTCCGGTGAGGATCAGTTCTGTCCCGTCCGGACAGGTCTGCACCAGCGTTTCCGCCAGTTTCCGGTCCAGAAGTCCCGTGTTGTACGCCGCGCAGAATTCATCCAGAATGAGCATCTGCACACTTCCGCTTCGGAGCAGTTCCGCCGCATCCGTCAGCATGGCATTGTGACAGCGTGTGATCGCAGCCTTGTCCTCGTCGGTCATCCGGAACGTGAATCCGTAATCCCGGTCGCACCGGCGCACCGTGATCTCCGGGATCTTCGCAAGGCCTGCCAGCTCGGACGTATCCGAACCTTTGAGGAACTGCATGATCCGGACGCGCATCCCGCTTCCGGCGGCGCGAACCGCAAGCCCCAGTGCGGCAGTGGTCTTTCCCTTGCCGTCACCGCAGTAAATATGGATCATCGCGGCATCACAGCTTTCTGTCCGGCTTCTTCGTCATCATGAGAATGCCGATCGCCAGCATGATCGTGCCTGCACCGATCGCAGCACTCGTTCCGACGATCTCCAGCACCCGGCGGTGCGCCAGACGCTTGGAAAGGTCCCTGTAGAGCCGTGTTTCCATGCCCTCCAGATCCTCGCCGAATGCAGGGATGCTGACATCTCCGTGACGTTCGTGCATATCGTATTCGCGATAATAGCGGCGGCAGTCCGGACAGGTTTTCAGATGCGCATGGATCGCATCCGCCGTTTCCGCGCTGACCAGATCGGATTTGTACAATTCTGCGAGATCCATCGCAACCTTACACGTCATATTCATCCTGTATAGCCTCCATCATCATTTTCTTTGCCCGGAAGTAGATCACACGGGCGGAGTTCTCGCTGATCCCCAGCGCGTCGCCGATCTGGGTATAGCTCATATCTGCGTACACGCGCAGGATGGTCACATCCCGGTATTTCTTCGGCAGTGCTGACAGCGCACGCCGGACACGTTCCGCCAGAAGATGCCGTTCCACGGTATCCGCCGGATGTTCGGAAACGCTCTCGCTGTACGATTCGATCAGCGCCTCGGGATTCACTGTATCGATCTGCCGCTTGTTCTTGCGCAGCCACCTATAATAAGTATGCTTGGCGATGGACGCCAGCCATGTGAACACATCGCTGTCCCCACGGAACCGGTAGAACGCAACGAACGCCTGATAAAAGGTCTCCTGCGTCAGTTCCTCCGCCAGATCGCGGTTTTCGGTCAGTTTATACAGGAACGCATAAATGCGTGGGAAATACTCGCGGTACAGGGCTTCAAATTCCTTTTTCATTGCAGCACCTCGGCTTTCTCAGAACCACGCTCCGTCGGAGCCGGTTCATTAAGGTTAGTAACGAAGACAGCTGAAATGTTACAGCTTCCGTTTTCGTTAAATTGCATAATTTTTTGATAAAAACCAATCTCGGATTAGTTGGTTATTTTTGTAACAATCCTGTGTCCTTGTGTTACTAAGTTTATGGACACAAAATTATCATCGGGAGGCAATCAAATGAGTTTTCGTATCATCGGTACCGGTATGTATGTACCGCCGAAGGCAGTGACCAATGATGATCTCGCCAAGATCGTAGAAACCAATGACGAGTGGATCACCAAGCGTGTCGGCATCAAGGAGCGCCGCATCTCTGAAACAGAGTTCACCTCTGAGATGGGTGCAAAGGCTGCACAGGCAGCACTCGACGATGCAGGCATCAAGGCAGATGACCTCGACATGATCTTAGCGGCGACCGTCAGCGGCGAGACTGTTTCTCCTTCGATGGCGTGCATGATCCAGAACCGTCTGGGCGCGGCCTGCCCGGCCATGGAGCTGAATGCAGCTTGCTCCGCATTCCTCTATCTGCTGGAGACCGCAGCAGCGTTCTTCGCACTCCACAAGGACTATCAGCGCATCCTCGTTGTCGGCTGTGAGCGCATGAGTGGCATCCTCGACTGGAATGACCGCAGCACCTGCGTCATTTTCGGTGACGGCTCCGGCGCGGCAGTCCTCGAACGCGGCACCGGCTACCTCGATTCCGTATGCACGGTCAAGGGCGGCGACGATGTTATCAAGATCCCGCACTTCATCGGCAGCTCTCCGTGGTTCACAGCAGAGCAGGATACACCGTATATCCACATGGCTGGTCAGGAGACCTTCAAGTATGCCGTTTCCTCGATCGAGTCGGATGTCACGACTCTGCTCGAGCGCAACGGCCTGACGATGGACGACATCGCATTCATCGTGCCGCATCAGGCAAATCAGCGTATCATCGACTTCGCTGCCAAGCGTCTGAAGGTTGGTCAGGAGAAGTTCGTTTCCAATATCGCCAAGTACGGCAACACTTCCAGCGCATCCGTTCCGATGGCGCTCCACGA